>JAIXPV010000121.1 GCA_027486105.1 Runella sp.
AAAAAGATAAAAAGCATTTTTTCATAGAAGTGTCTGGCTTAGCTTTGGTAAATTACTATAGCGAAAAATCTTTTTTCACCCGACTAAACCTTCTCTCATCAATGGCTGCAACCCTGAAATGCCCCAAATGCGATAGCCTAGAAACTGTCAAAAACGGAATTATTAAAAACCGTCAACGGTTTCGGTGCAAAAAATGCGACTACAATTTTACCGTTGACAAACTCGGTAAAGGCATTAGTTCGTATTATGTCATAAAAGCTCTACAGCTGTATATTGAAGGGGTGAGTTTCCGCGAAATTGAGCGTTTATTGGGTGTCAGTCACGTGTCAGTGATGAACTGGGTCAAAAAATACCAAATCAAAATGCCCGACCGAATCACCCATCATGCTACCTACAAAGTGATGAGTCATAAGGAATTAGCGGAGTTTTATGCGGACCGCAAAAATCTCGAAGGAACGGGCATGATTGTGACCGAATTGGGGGATAAATTTATGATGATTAAGTGGGAACGATTTAAAGATTGAGGCTCAGAAAAATTCATTTTAGTCAAACACTACATTCTATTCTCCCATATTTCTCTTATTTATTGCTAATATAATATACTTTTGCTAAATTACTATAGGCACTTTTCGGGGTGCCTATTCCTATTTTCTGCCACTTCACACATTTATCACCCCGAAAATGCCTTATAATATTCTGCTTTTTCTTTCAATCACCACAGATTATTCAACCCTATACGCCATTATTAGTATAAAATAAGGCCAATCGGATATTTTATTAGTCTTTGTCTACACTAATTAACCAAAGCTATATCAATATTTTTTTTATTTATTGTATTTTATGGTGTTTTGAATCGCAATTGTTGCCCAAGGCGCCGGGGCTTCGATGGCAATACAGTCCGAATTTTTCGAAACCTTCTCCTCTTAACCGACAATGAAAAAGTTATTTTTAGTATTGATTTTTACGGCAATTTGCGCCCATAGCTATGCTCAAGGCTCCACGGATTATGGTTCAGGAATGAAGTTTAATATAAACCCTGAAGGCACTAAATATGTGCGTATGATTACTTGGAGTCAGATATGGGCTAGGTCAGTACAGAACAATCCCGGCACCTTAGTCAACGGAATACCCCAAGATAAAACGTTTGATGTGGGTGGGCGGCGCTTACGGATGTTAGCTATGGCCCAAGTGAGTACTCGATTTATGGTATTGGCCCATTTTGGTATTAACAATCAATCTTTTCTGAACGGCGGTGCCGCAGGAACCTCTGGAACGGGCGGATATGGCGCTGGCAAAAAGCCTGGGCTATTTTTCCATGATTTTTGGAGTGAATATACCATCATTCCTGCCATCAACGCCGAGACAAAAAAGCCCAACAAATTTACGATGAATATTGGGGCTGGTTTGCACTACGTAATGGGGGTTTCAAGAATGACGATGTCGAGCACCCTTAATTATCTGGCCATTGATGCACCAGTCTTCAACTGGGCCCTCATCGAAAACAGCGATCAATTTGCCCGCCAATACGGCATCTTTGCCAAAGGAAAAGCGGGGAAGTTTGAGTATCGTTTGGCATTAAATAAACCGTTTGCAACCAACGGAACAGCCATCGAAGGCGTCGCCGTTGACAACAATGGACAGAGTAAAGCCGCGCTGGCAGGCTACTTAGAATATGAATTTCTTGACCGAGAATCAAATACGCTTCCTTACAAAGTAGGGACCTATGTAGGCACAAAAAAGGTGTTTAACATTGGAGCAGGGTTTTATTCTCAAAAAGAAGGAACACAAAGCCTGAAAAATGGAATTGTGCAAAAACATTCCATAAACTTGTTTGCGTTGGATGCATTTCTGGATATGCCGATTGGTAAAAAAGAGAAAAATGCGGCACTTACTATGTACAGCGGTTATTTTAATTACAATTTTGGCCCTAACTACCTCCGCAACCTCGGTATCATGAATGTTGGCACGATTGACCCTAAGTTTACCGATAATAAAGCCTTAGCAGGCGCGGGAAATGCCCGTCCAATGATAGGGACAGGTTCTATTTTTTATACGCAGGCGGGAGTTTTATTGCCCAAAACCAGCGAAAAACCCAAAATCCGCGTTCAGCCATTTACGGCTTATACATCCAAGAAGTTTGAAGCCCTCAATAAAACAGGCAGCTATTTTGACCTTGGCAGCAACTTTTTCATCGATGGGCACCACGCAAAAATTACTTTACAGTACTCAACTCGCCCCATCTACACGGCCAAAGATGTCATAGATGGCAACAAAGGGGAGTTTATCGTTCAATTCCAAACGTATCTTTGAGTTTAGTTAAGTAAAACCCTCCTCCGAAACCCTTATATTTTCTCTAATTATAACACCTAACTTTCCTACACTAATGTCAGAATCTGCAACAACGAATTCTAAAGCGCAGAAAAAACAAAGCTTAGCCGCTATCATTGCGGCGTCGTCGGTCGGTACGATGATTGAGTGGTACGATTTCTACATCTTTGGAAGCTTGGCGACGATTATCGCCACTAAGTTTTTTCCAGACGGCAATCCTACCGCGGCTTTTCTTTCTACCTTAGCCACTTTTGCCGCAGGCTTTGTGGTTCGTCCTTTCGGAGCCATTTTCTTTGGCCGCTTGGGTGACCTCATTGGCCGAAAATATACCTTCATGGTTACGTTGCTGCTGATGGGCGGCGCTACGTTTATGATTGGTTTGATTCCCAGCTACGAAACCATTGGTTTCTTGGCTCCTACCCTCGTGCTTTTACTGCGTCTTTTACAAGGATTAGCCCTTGGTGGCGAATACGGGGGCGCTGCTACTTACGTGGCCGAGCACTCTCCCGCCGATAAACGTGGGTTCTGGACGTCATGGATTCAAATCACGGCTACGGCAGGGTTGTTTGTATCGCTGATTGTGATTCAATTGACCCAAAACAGTATGTCGAAAGAGGCATTTTCTGAATGGGGCTGGCGCGTACCGTTTTTGGTTTCCATTATCATGGTATACGTTTCGGTATTGATTCGTAAAAACATGCACGAATCGCCGTTGTTTGCCAAAGCAAAAGCCGAAGGAAAAACATCTACCAACCCATTAAAAGAATCCTTCGGCAACCGTTACAACTTCAAATTTGTATTGTTAGCATTGTTGGGAGCCACTATGGGTCAGGGAGTTGTGTGGTATACAGGTCAATTTTACGCATTGAGCTTCCTGCAAAAAGTAATGAACATTGATCTTCAGCAATCCAACGAATTGATGACCTACGCGCTGATGTTGGGTACACCCTTCTTTGTTTTATTCGGTTGGTTGTCGGATAAGATTGGCCGCAAAGGCATCATGCTTGCTGGTATGTTGATTGCCATTTTGTCGTACCGCCCGATTTACGAAAAAATGTACCAGACCACCAACATCCAAAATAAAACGGAGGTGGCCGAAAAAACAACGGTAGGTGTAACCCGTACGCTCGATAAAAAAGATGGGGTTGAAACCAAAGATTCGCTCATTGTCACCACTACCAAAAAAGAATATACCGACGGCACCCAATACGAAGAAAAGATGATTGAAAAAATCTTAGCCGATGCCTCAGCCGCCCCCGTAAAACCCGAAATTAAGAAACTGGTGACCATCAATGACGGCGACAAATGGACGCTCATTTGGCTGGTCTTTATTCAGGTGATTTTCGTAACAATGGTCTACGGCCCTATCGCAGCCTTCCTGGTTGAGATGTTTCCGACTCGTATTCGCTACACGTCCATGTCGTTGCCGTACCACATCGGAAACGGCGTCTTCGGGGGGCTGTTGCCTACCATCGCTACGGCTTTGGTTGCCTCGGCTGGCAAAGCAAACGACATCGCCAAAGAAGTAGGTAAAGCATTACCCAACCCCACTCCTTATCTCGAAGGGCTTTGGTATCCGATTGTCATTGCAGGAATCTGTTTTGTCATTGGATTACTGTACATCAACGGTAAAGACCGCAACGTAAATGATTAATTCATCATCCCTAATTTTTCAACTGATTTAGTAACTACAAAGACAATGAATACGATAAAAAGACTAGCAGGAATTATCTGGTTGGCCGTAGGTGCCGCCGCAGGGTATTATTTATTAATCAATCAGGCCATCCCCAAATTTAGCACGGGAAAACCCGAAGACTTGATTCCTGCGGGAATTTACACTTTTATCTTGTGTCCTCTTATTGTAGGGAGCCTGGCTACTTTTGGAATTTATGCCCTCAAAGGCGAATACGACAGTAAAAGTTAGGTTTAGGGTTTAGTAGTTTGAATGATTGTCGAAGTAGTATCGCTCTTCGGCAATCATTTTATATCAGTAGCGCTTATAACAGGCACCTTCTCTTTATCCCTTCTTATGAACACAAATCGTAAAATTTCATTGGTAGCAATGTGTGTAGTGGCTATTGTCCTCTTCAATACCCCCTTTCTTTCGATTTTCAATAAGCCTACGTTCATTGGGAGTATCCCCGTATTTTATGGTTTTCTGTTTGGGGCATGGTTAGTGATTATTGGGGCTACGGCCTGGCTACTTCGTCAATCTGAAGCAGAAGATGAGTAGTTTCTGGATTATTTGCTGGTCTTTAGTATACCTGTTGCTCTTGTTTGTGATTGCCGACCGAGCCGAGCGCCGCTCGTCCCACAAGCGCAGTTGGGTGAATAATCCGTATGTATATGCCCTTTCATTGGCCGTTTACTGCACCGCTTGGACATTTTATGGCAGTGTGGGTCGGGCGGCTGAATCGGGTCCCGACTTCCTAAGTGTTTACATTGGCCCTACGCTCATAATTCCGCTTTGGTGGATTATTTTCAGGAAGATTATTCGCATTTGTAAAGTCCAGCGAATCACCAGCATTGCCGATTTTATCTCTGCCCGTTATGGCAAAAGCCGCGCCTTGGGCGTGATTGTGACCGTGGTGTGTTTACTAGGCATCATTCCCTATATTTCCATTCAGCTCAAAGCCATTACGAGTAGCTTTTTGATTTTATCGGGCAATGAGACCTCGCCAAATCAATCATTTTTGAGCGACCAATCGTTTTACATCGCCCTGATGCTGATTGTATTTGCGATTCTATTCGGAACCCGGAAACTAGAAGCTAACGAACGTCATGAGGGTCTCGTAGCGGCCATAGCCTTTGAGTCGTTGGTCAAATTATTTGCATTTCTAGCGGTTGGGGTCTTCATTACTTTTGGCATTTTCAACGGGTTCGACGACCTCGTCACCCGTGCCGTGAAAGTCCCCGAACTTCGTAAACTATTTACTTTACCCGAAAATCAAACCGGAAATTGGTTCTGGCATTGCTTTCTGGCCGCCATTGCCATTCTGTTTTTGCCTCGTCAGTTTCAGGTAACGGTGGTGGAAAATATCGACGAAAATCACCTCAAAAAAGCGCAATGGTTATTTCCACTTTATCTGCTGACTATCAATGTCTTTGTGCTGCCCATTGCCCTCAGTGGGAAATTGCTTTTCGCCGACGAAGCCATCAAATCTGACACCTATCTGCTGGCTATACCACTGCATTTTAAGCAACAGGGCTTGGCTTTTCTGACTTATTTAGGCGGATTTTCGGCGGCTACGAGCATGATTATCGTGGAATGTACTGCCCTCACGGTGATGTTCAGCAATAATTTACTCATGCCGTTTTTGGTGAGCCGTCAGGGTTGGCACGAACGCATGGGCTCTTCAATTGGGAGTTTTGTCATTACGGCCCGTCGTTTATTTATTGCCGTCATTATTTTACTGGCGTACGCTTATTACAAAAACGTTAGTGACAAGTATTCGTTGGTCTCGGTCGGTATGGTGTCGTTTGCGGCAGTGGCGCAGTTTGCTCCCGCTGCTTTGGGCGGAATTTGCTGGAAACGGGCCAATCTCACGGGAGCAATGAGCGGTATTTTGGCAGGAACAATTGTTTGGTTTTACACCCTCATTATTCCTTCAATGGCCTCCAACGGTCTTATCTCTTCCGACTTTTTGGCGCATGGTCCCGCACATATTCATTGGCTTAGGCCAGAAGCATTTCTGGGACTTGAGGGGATGGATAGCCTTTCGCACGGTGTCTTTTGGTCATTATTTTTTAACGTTTCATTTTACGTTTTCGGGGCACTAAATTTTTCCCAAAGTGCCGTAGAACACAATCAAGCCGCGTTGTTTGTGGATATTTTCAAGTACGACACCACCTACGAACGTTCGGTGGCTTGGCGAGGAAAAGCATTAGTGACAGACATAACGAATCTTTTAAGTAAATTTTTCGGGGAAATGCGCGCACAGCGGGCCGTAACCCTCTACATCAAACGCAATAAACTTGCCCTCTCTGCCAAATATGCCGACCCGCAGTTGGTCAATTATGCCGAAACAATGCTCAGCGGAGCCATTGGGGCGGCTTCGGCACGGGTGGTGGTGGCGTCGGTAGCAAAGGAAGAACCCGTAACGGTGGATGAGGTGATTGATATCTTGAAGACGTCGCAGGAACTGCGCCTTGTGAACGAAGAGCTGACGCGCAAATCACGCGAACTAGAGCAACTCACAGGCCAGCTCAAGGAAGCCAATGAGCGCCTGCAACAAGCCGACCGCGAAAAAGATGATTTTCTGTCGACGGTTACGCACGAAATTCGGACGCCCATGACCTCTATTCGGGCGCTGTCGGAAATTGTCCACGACAATCCCGACATGGACGAAGAGCAACAGAAGCATTTTCTGAGTACCATCATCAAAGAATCAGACCGCCTAACCCGGCTCATCAACCAAGTACTTGATTTGGAACGGTTTGAAACTGGAAAATACCAATTGACCAAAGAAACATTTCAACCTGAAACCCTCATCGACGAGTCTATCAATTCCATTAAGGCGTTGGCCACCGAAAAAAACATTATCATTCAAACTTCTTATGTGGGCAAACTACCCGCAATTAACGGTGATTTTGACCGGCTGATGCAGGTGCTCATCAATTTATTATCAAACGCCATCAAATTTTGTCCCGCCCAAAACGGCCTTATCCAAATGTACGCAAAGGCGGAAGGTAATCACCTTTCCTTCGGTGTAAAAGACAATGGACCTGGTATTAGTGCAGAACATCTAGCCTTAATTTTTGATAAATTTTACCAAGGAAATGCCCCTCTTGCCCGCAAGCCCAAAGGCAGTGGATTGGGGCTTGCGATTTCCAAAAAAATCATTGAATTGCATCAAGGGAGTATCCATGTACAGAGTACAGTAGGAGAAGGAGCACTGTTTACTTTTGAGATACCAGTGTAGTATCTATATCTCTTTGCGATCACAATTTTATTTTAAGAGAATAAATTTTCTATTTTACAACGTTATTCACCCAAAACTCTTAGGTCAACCTACGAACATGCTGCCTATATGACACGCCAACATATAAAAATAGTAATAGTAGACGACGAGCCCAATATTTTGATGTCGCTGGAATTCATGATGAAAAAGGAAGGATACAAAGTTTTTATTGCCCGCGATGGCGAAGAAGCCGTTGATATCGTACGCACCGAAATTCCAGACGTTGTTTTGTTGGATATTATGATGCCCAAAGTAGACGGCTATGAGGTGTGCCGTTTTATCAAAAGCTCACCACAATATCAACATGCCAAGGTTATCTTTATGAGTTCAAAAAGCCGCGAAACTGACCTGCAAAAAGGATATGATCTTGGCGCCGATTTATACATACCTAAACCGTTTTCAACCCGCGACATGGTGGCCAAAGTAAACGCACTTACGATGAGCGCTGTGTAGTTGTTTCCCCTTTTAAATTTCATCACCTATGAAATCTTCAATACCCTCGTATGCAGGCTTTTATGAGGCCAGCCTTGCTAGTCCTGTGGATTTTTGGACCGAACAGGCAACCAAAATTGCGTGGTATAACCCGCCCGTTCAAACATTAACGGTGAACGAGAAAGGTTTCTATCGGTGGTTTGAAGGGGGAAAACTAAACACCTGCTATCTGGCCGTGGATTATCACGTGGAGCACGGCCGTGCGGAGCAAGTGGCGCTTATTTATGATTCTCTAGTGACCAAAACCGTTCAAAAATACACCTACGCTCAACTTCAAGCAGAGGTGGCAAAATTGGCAGGGGCATTGCGTCAATTGGGCGTAGAAAAAGGCGATTGCGTGGTGATTTATATGCCAATGGTGCCCGAAGCAGCCTTTGCGATGCTAGCCTGTGCCCGTTTGGGGGCAGTGCATTCGGTGGTTTTCGGAGGATTTGCCCCGCATGAACTGGCCATACGCATCGACGATACCCGCCCTAAGGTCGTTATTTCGGCTTCGTGCGGCATTGAGTTTGAGCGGGTGATTCCTTACAAACCGTTGCTCGACGAGGCCATTCACCTCGCCCAATTTAAACCACCTCATTGTTTAATTTTACAGCGCCCCCAAATTCACGCCTTTATGCACGCAGGTCGCGATGTTGATTTCAGTGCCGCCGTTGCGCAGGCCGAACCCGTTGATTGCGAACCCGCTGACGCCCTCGATCCGCTGTATGTTTTGTACACTTCGGGTACCACGGGTAAACCCAAAGGAATTGTCCGCGATAATGGGGGCCATGCCGTCGCCATGAAATTTTCGATGCAGTATATATATAACATTCAACCAGGAGATGTGTATTGGGCCGCTTCTGATTTGGGCTGGGCAGTTGGTCATTCATACATTATCTATGCCCCTCTTATTCAGGGCTGCACCACCATTTTGTTTGAAGGAAAACCCGTTAGAACTCCCGATGCGGGCACATTTTGGCGCATTATTTCCGAACACCGCGTAAAGGTATTTTTCACCGCGCCCACGGCATTCCGTGCCATCAGGAAAGAGGACCCACGCGCCGAGTTGCTCCAAAAATACGACCTTGACTGCCTCCAACAGCTCTTCGTAGCTGGAGAGCGCTGCGACCCTTCTACCCTCAAATGGTTGCAGGAAATAACCAACAAACCCATCATTGATCATTGGTGGCAAACGGAATCAGGTTGGCCCATGATTGCTAACATGACGGGCGTGGAGTTATTGCCCGTAAAACCCGGCTCCGCCACCAAACCCGTTTGTGGTTTTGATGTGCAGATTCTAGACGAAGACGGGCAGCCGTTGGGTGCCAACCAAGAAGGATATGTGTGCCTCAAACTCCCCTTGCCTCCGGGCTGCCTCCCCACGCTATGGAACGACGATACCCGCTTTCAGGAATCGTACCTTTCAAAATTTTCAGGTTATTATTTCTCAGGCGACGGTGGTTACAAAGACGACGACGGCTACCTGTACATCATGGGCCGCGTAGACGATGTCATCAACGTAGCGGGCCACCGCCTTTCTACGGGCGAAATGGAGGAATTTGTGGCTTCACACCCAGCGGTGGCGGAGTGTGCCGTGGTAGGAATTCAGGACGAAATGCGCGGGCAACGCCCCGTTGCTTTTGTGGTGCTGAAAGATGGAATGGGCATCGACGAGCCAACGATTGAAACGCAATTGGTGACCCTAATTCGAGAACAAATCGGGGCTGTGGCGTACTTCAAAAGCGCGTTAATTGTAAAACGTCTGCCCAAAACCCGTTCGGGAAAAATCCTGCGAAAAGTAATGCGCCAAATCGCCGATGGAGAATCCTACAATGTTCCCTCTACGATTGACGACCCCGCAATCTTAGGAGAAATAGCCGCAAAATTGCAGAACCGAAAAATTGGCAAAGGATTCGGAGAATTTGCAGTAATCTGATTTTCATCACTTTCTATACCTTTTTAGCAATTTTAGGACAGCGATTCCACTCAAACGGGAAAATGTTTTGTTATTTTTAGACCCGTATTCGTCCACAACCTTCCTAACCACGTCAATTTTTACCAAAACACATTCAGATATCATGCGTATCCGTACATTTGAAGAGTACCAAACCGCCTATCAGCACAGTGTAGAAGACCCCGAAGGATTCTGGGCCGAAGTAGCTCAGGAATTCAAATGGCATAAGCCTTGGCAAAAGGTGCTCGAATGGAATTTTAGCACACCCGACATCAAGTGGTTTGTAGGTGGAAAAACTAACATCACCGAAAACGCCCTCGACCGTCATTTGCGCGAGCTGGGCAATCATCCCGCCATCATTTGGGAACCCAATGACCCTTCCGAACCCAACGTAACACTCACTTACAAAATGCTGCACGACCAAGTGTGTCGTTTTGCCAACGTGCTCAAGCGCAACGGCGTTGTTAAAGGCGACCGCGTGTGTATTTACCTGCCAATGGTACCCGAAGCGGCCATCGCCATCCTAGCCTGTGCGCGAATCGGCGCTGTTCATTCGGTCGTATTTGGCGGATTTTCGGCCCAGTCATTGACCGACCGCATCATTGATTCTAACTGTAAGGTTATTGTAACCTCCGACGGTGCAGCACGTGGTAATAAAAATATCCCCATGAAAGATACCGTTGACGACGCCCTGATTGCGTGTCCTTCGGTTCAAAAAGTAATCGTATTGACCCATACCCGCACGCCCATTTCGATGATTAAAGGCCGTGATGTATGGTGGGAAAGTGAAATGAAGCAAGTCACATCGGACTGCCGGCCCGAGGTGATGGATTCAGAAGACCCCCTGTTTATTCTTTATACTTCAGGCTCCACAGGCAAGCCCAAAGGCGTTGTGCACACCACGGGCGGCTACATGGTGTATTCGGCGTATACGTTCCAAAATGTATTCCAATACGAAAAAGACCAAATATTTTTCTGCACCGCCGACGTTGGCTGGATTACGGGCCACAGCTACATCGTATACGGCCCGCTGCTGAGTGGAGCTACTTCTCTGATGTTTGAAGGCATCCCGACTTATCCCGATGCTGGACGTTTTTGGGATATTGTTGACCGACACAAAGTAGACATTCTTTATACGGCCCCCACGGCCATTCGGTCGTTGATGGGCTTTGGCCTGAAATACGTAGAAGGCAAAGACCTCAGCTCACTCAAAGTACTAGGCTCGGTGGGTGAACCCATCAACGAAGAAGCCTGGAACTGGTATAACGAGCATATTGGCAAAGGTAAATGCCCAATTGTTGATACATGGTGGCAAACCGAAACGGGCGGCATTTTGATTTCACCCATTGCGGGAGTAACCAAAACCAAGCCTACCTACGCTACCCTGCCGCTGCCTGGTGTACAACCGATATTGGTCGATGAAAGCGGCAAAGAAATAGAAGGAAATGGCGTGAGCGGAAACCTTTGCATCAAGTATCCGTGGCCGTCTATCATCCGTACCACTTGGGGTGACCACGAGCGCTGTCGGCAGACGTACTTCTCGACCTATCCAAACTTATACTTTACGGGCGATGGCTGCCTCCGGGATGAAGACGGTTACTACCGCATCACGGGTCGCGTGGATGATGTGCTCAACGTATCGGGTCACCGCATCGGAACCGCCGAAGTAGAAAACGCCATCAACATGCACGCCGACGTTATCGAAAGTGCCGTGGTGGGATATCCCCACGACATCAAAGGGCAGGGGATTTATGCATTTGTCATTTGCGAAAATACCCTCGACGACGAAGACCTTTCTCGTCGGGATATACTAGCCACCGTGACGCGCATCATCGGGCCTATTGCCAAACCCGATAAAATCCAGTTTGTCAGAGGATTACCCAAAACGCGCTCGGGAAAAATTATGCGCCGTATTTTGCGCAAAATTGCCGAAGGAGATACAGGAAACCTAGGCGACACGACCACGCTTCTGGACCCCACGGTGGTAGATGATATTAAAGCGGGCGCGATGTAATTAAGTTTATCCGCTATTTTTTCAAGAAGGCTGTCTCATCAGGGGCAGCCTTCTTTGATAGGTAGGATTCAGACGAATATTGGGTTAGAAAATATAGTAAAATAGGGGGGGCTAAAATAGAGGTCATGAAAAAAGGCTGCAACTGCCTATGAAATAAGCGATTGCAGCCCTTTTGCTACGTATCGAAAATTACTTCTTCGGGGCGCTGATGACGTTTAAATAGCGGCCCATCCAGTAGGGTAGGAGCCAAATATCGCCAGCGCTGTGCTCGGAGGTTCCGTTGCTGCCCGTGCGGTCGAGGTTGAACATGTTGCCGTTGTGACGCTGTACTGGGCGCTCGTCGGGTGGGAGCACTTCTTTGAGGGTTTGGTTGCGGAAATTGGGCGCTAATTTTTCAATGTCTTTGCGGTGGCTGTTGGATATGGCCCAATCGATGAGGTCGAGGGGGTGCTCTCTTAGGTACCAAGCGGCTTCGTTGAGGTCAAATTCTGACGTGCCCGTCAAGGCCGTGAAAATGTTCCAAGCTCCTTCTTTTTCGGGGCGTTCGATTTCCCAGTGGTCGAGGATGGCCTCTTTGTATTTTGCTTTGAGCGTGTCGTTGAAGGCATAACGGTACAGTCCCCAATAGCTCACAAAATACATTTCGTCGTCGGAGTGGTTCCAGCCGTCGGAGAGCAGTTTGCTGAGGTCGTCGGCTTCGCCAGGCGCGGGGCCGATTTCCTTCATGGGACGCATGAGGTTTTCTAAATACCCGTGTTTTTGCATCAGTTCAAACGCTTTTTCTTTGTAGATTTCTTTCTTGGTGAAATGATAGGCCGTTTGCAGCATCGCGGTGATATTAGACGATGTGATTTTACGGTCACCCACGTTTTTGGGCATGGCATTGACGTATTCTGGACTCCAGCGGCCCCAAGTGGTCGGTTTGCCGTCGTAGTCAATGAGGTAATAATTGTTCTTTACGATGTGGCTCATCAGGGTGTCAATCAGCGTAATGGCACGGCTTTTCATGTCGGGGTCGTCGATCACCTCCGCCATGGCACCGAAGGCAAAAATGTGCCCCACGGCTTCGTCGCTGCTAGTGGTGGCTTTCCAATCCCATTCGGGGTCGGCGGCGTGTTGCCAACGCTCAGGGTCGGCAAGTTGGGAAATATACCCGCTCCGCTCAAACGACCGCGACGGAAACCCAGGCACGGGGTTGATGGTGTAGAGGCGTTCCATGGCGTCGAGTGCTTCGCGACAATTTTGGAGGGCATCTTTGTCTTTGGTCACGGCGTAGCGGAAAATCTCGCCACCTAAATACATCGAAGTCCACAAGCCATCGTTGTCGGAGTCGGCAAGGTAGCCAGAAGCGATATTGCCCTTTTCCATGTTGTCCAAAGAGGCATTGAAACCATTACGAATATGGCGACTGCGTACCTGCTCTTCATAATACATAGCTTTTTCTTCCAAGGTCATTTGTTTGAAACAAATCTGACCCAAACCCGCCGTGGTCAATACCAACACGGATTTGTTGGGGCCTTCAGCAATATGAACGACGCTGTTGCTTGGCAACCACCGCTCGCCGTTATAGTAGTCAAATTTACCGTCGGTGCGGAGTGCAAAAGCGCCGTTGGTGCTGCCAAACCACACTTTATCGCCTATGGCATCCACGGCCGTAATTTCGGTCCACGGAAGTTTTTTACGGATTTCACCTACTTGTTTTTTGGTGGCAATCTCCCATTCGATGTAGCCATCGGTCGTGCCAATGAAGAGCTTTTTGCCATCGTCGGTAATGTCGAAGGCAGTAAATGCGGCACCCTGAAAAGCGTTGGTCAGTTGATTTCCAGCCAACGTATGCAATGATTTTTTGCCCAAAATCCAAAACGCATCGGCGTCGGCTTGGTAGCGAATCGAAACCACATCGTCGCCGCCCAAATCACCTTTCCAGAGCGAGGTCGAATCTTTGAGGAGTTGCAGGGATTTGCCGTCTGAAACCAAAAAAGTAAAGGCTTTTCCGCCCGCAAAAATCCGGGAGTTAGGAAGGGCGTGCTTAGAAAATAGCTTGCCCGCCCAGGCATTGCTCAACACGGTTTTGTTGTCCAAAAACACAAATTGATTTTCGTACACACCCAGCGCGGCGATTTTTTTGTCTTTCAACGGACGGTAGGTACCGTCGGCTTGGAGCTTTCCGTGGTACAAAAAATGCCCGTCGTAGGGCTGAAACAAGCCAGCACTCGACAGGATTTTAACCACCCCGTTGCGGTCGCTGAACGCCGAAAGCAACGTGCCGTTGGTGGGTTCGTAATAATATTTGATACTGTAATCCTGCCAAAAGGGGACGTCTTGGTAGATGGGTTGGGTGGTGGTGTTTTTGCTGCACGAAAGGAACAATCCAAGACAACACAGCAAGAGAAAAGAGGTTGAACGCATTTTGAGTGAATTACGAGTTATGAAATAGGATTGGTGAATGTTAACTGATAAATGTTAAATGAAAGGGTTATCGTATCATGCCTAAGTAGCGACCCATCCAGTAGGGGAGTTGCCAGAAAACGGGTTCACGCTCACGGTGCGGCTCGCCTCCTGCGGCGGTCCACGGGTTTTTGTCCCACCTAACGGTCATACGGAGGCTAGCAGGTTGGAGAGTGTTTACTTGTTGGTCTTCCAGCACGGGAGTCCGTACAATTTTTAGGTCTTCGCGTTGGGTATGGTCGATGTGCCAGTCGATGAGGTCGAGCGGGGTATCGACCAGAAAATCAACGGAATTGGCGAGCTCCACTTTTTGGTTTCTCGAATAGCAATAGATAAAATTGATGAGTGGATTATGGTCAGCTTTGCGTTTTTCAAACCATTCGTCCATGTGTTTTTGGTAGAAAGCCAAGCGTTGCGGGTCTTTTTCGCATTTCAGTAAAATCGGATAAATATACGCCTGCAAGACCACATCAAAATAGACAAACCACGCGGGATTTTGGTCTGCTACCTGCGCCATATTTTCCAGATAATGCTCCTTTTCGATGAGGCGCAGGTACTCACTTTGGTATTTATGGTCGTTGGTCATGTAGTGTGCCAATTTTAGAAAACCCAGCAGCTCCATTGAGTTTTGATTTTTGTCGGGGGCCCATTCAGGGTCGCGGTTGAGTTGGTCGGGCGACCACACCGACCAGCGCGTGGGCTTGCCGTCAATATCCACAAAATTGTAATTGTGTTTGATGAGATAATCCACGATGCGCGCCACGTGTTTGCGCACAACGGCTTTTTCGGCTTCATCGGCTACTAAGTCGTAGTAAAAATAATAGCCAAACATGTGTCCGCACATTTCGTCACTGCTGGTATCGCCTTTCCAGAGCCATTTACCATCTTTGGACTTTCGCCAACGCACCTCGACGGGCTTAAAGCGCGGCTCCTTAACGAGTTCTTCGGCTAGTTCTTGGGGCGAAAAGCTACGATTTTTGTCATGAAGCACGCCTTTCCAATCAACAGGAACGATTGTTCGGGCAAAAAAGCCTTCGGTATCGGTCACTTCCTGTAATAATTTTAGAAATCCGAAGGCTTTTCGGGCGTTCTCTTTAGCGTCGGGACTTTTCGTAACGGCGTACCGAAAACACTCCATGGCGAGGTAGTTGCCAGTGTATTCGCCGTCGTTGTCGTCGTCTTCGGGCTGCCAAGTGGTGAGGTCTCCCGCTTTTTCTAAGCGGCATTGGCCCGCAATCCACGGCGCGCGGATGTGGCGTTTGAGGAGTACATCATGGAAGTAATCGTTTTTTTGCGCCAAAGTCATTTTTTTGCGTTTGATAAGGCTCACCCCTTTTTTCGTTGCAATCCAGGCGTTGCCGTTTTGGTCAAAATCAATGTCAACCACGTGGTCGTCGAGTAGCCACCTGCGCGTAAACCGTAAGGAGTGGGTGCCGTTTGGATAATAGCGAACCACGCCTTTCTCGGTACCGACCCACATTGTACCGTCGGGGGCTGCTTTGACGCAGGTAACATACACGGTAGGGAGGCCTTCGGTAGGGGTGAGGGTTCTTATTTTTTTTCCATCTTCAAGTATGGTTACTCCCCCCAATCCCCCTGCCCAAATTCGTTGCTCAGTATCCGATGCACTGCCTTTTATATATGCACTCAAAAGCTCATTTCTATTCCTTAAAATTCTGGTTTTTTCTACCTTATTAATATTATATAATCCTACATCACTAGCGAGCCATAAATTTTCTTGGGTATCGGTCATGGCATGGCGCACCGAACGGGGAATTTCCCAGTCTTTTTTTACAAACCGCTGCCCGTCAAATTGCCAGATTCCTTTGGGGCCGATAGCTACCAATCCGCTCTGTGTGGGGCAAAGGGTAGAGATGGGTGCTTCTACACCCGATAGGCGTTCGAGTTGTTGGTTGCGTGACCGATATATGCCTTCCCAAGTACCTATCCACGCCACATTGTTGTCGTCAATGGCGACGGAGAATGCAGGCCCGTTTGGCCCTGCGGTCGGGAGGGCGGTCCAAGTGGATTGGTTGGCTTTTTTTATAAACACCCCCGCTGCGGTGGCAATCCACACGGTGGCGTTTTTGTCGACGGCAATACTGCGTACC
>JAIXPV010000311.1 GCA_027486105.1 Runella sp.
TAATCACCGTCTGCTGCAATAAGTACGAGTACATCGAACCGTTTGTAGAAAGCCATTTCAAATGCTTCCAAGGCCAGCCAAACGTCAATACCTTTCTCGTGTTTTTTGCCCAGTGTACTTCTTACAGGTAAATAATGGGTTGTAACACCCTCCGACATTAGAATATCGTCAAAGACCCGTTCATAGTAGAGCAAATCGCCCCGCTGACTAGCTTCGCCCGCCGTAAGTCGCCCTCTGAAATAATGAGCATCTACTATTTGGCAGAGCCGTGGCTCGTTTTTCTCTACTTCCGCTACTTTTTGTCGTATAAAATCATGCAGGCCATTAATACTAATGCGGCTGCGGCGTTCGTGCGTGTAGTTGTAGTAATTGCTGACGTGCAAGAAGTAATTACCATCATAAAATACACCGATACGAGTTAAACTGTTCGGATTTCTGTGATTCATAGGTTCAAATAAAATTTAGGTAGGGTAGGGATGCTATATGAGTAATATTAGTGATATAAGTTATTTTTATACGCATTAAATGTGCTTAATTCAGAATGGGTTAAATGTGATAATTAAGGGGAAAGACGCTCTATTTTCCACGCATTATCGTTTTCGATTCGGTAACGAATCCGGTCGTGTAAGCGACTCGGGCGGCCCTGCCAGAATTCAATTTCTTTTGGAACAACCCGATAACCTCCCCAATGAAGTGGTCTAGGTACAACTTTATCCGAAAATTTTTGTTCCAAGAGGGATAGTTTTTTTACTAAAACATCCCGATCCTCAATAACTTCACTTTGTTCAGAAACCCAAGCCCCTAATTGACTATTTCGGGGACGAATGCTGAAATAGGCATCGGATTCAGCGGCAGAGACTTTTTTTACATCCCCAAAAATACGAACCTGACGTTCCAATTCAGCCCACCAAAAGGTAAGAGCCGCCACGGGGTGGATTGTTAAATCTATCCCTTTATGACTGTTATAATTGGTATAAAACACAAATCCTGTCGAATCTACCTCTTTGAGTAGCACTACGCGGCTATGTGGGTAGCCATCAACACCCAAAGTGCTGAGAATCATCGCATTTGGTTCGATTACCTCGGCTAATTGGGCCTCTTCAAACCATTTTTCAAATTGATTGAAGGGATTTGTTAAAACATCCTCTTCGGTTAATCCGTTTAGACTATAATCTTTTCGTAGATCAGCCAGTTTTTTACCTGCCATTTTGGGTTAATTTAGATTTAAAATTGAAAAACCGGTTTTGAAACATCGAAAAACGGTCATTATTATTATTTTTGCAAATCTAAGCGATGACTACCACATTTACGATGATTAACGACGGAGCAGAATTAAGCGAAAGCGAACAACTCACTCAGCAGAGTGTTGCAGCCATGGAAGAACTTGACGTGGTTGAAGAACAGTCAGTTGATTATACTCAACTTGATAAGAAGGGGTTTGTGAATTTATTAGAAAATCAACTGGTAATTGCCAAAAGCGAAGGGGCCAAACCCGCTGATTTTAAGCGAACAGATGAAATTCTTAAAGAAGTAAAAGTTTTCTTTGATCAAATCAAGAAGACGGAACGTGATGAGGCTGAACAACGCTACATTGCTGAAACAGGCTCAGAAGAAGGCTTTGAGTTCAAACCAGATGAGTTAAGCCTGCGTTTTGATTCTCTATATCGCCAAATTAAGGATGTAAAAAACCATTACTTTCAAGATTTGGAGAAATCGAAGGATAAAAACTTTACGGTTAAGACTCAACTCCTCCAACGCCTTCGTGAATTGGTTGATGCCGATGAGGCAAATTCAATGAATCCCGCAACGAGTTGGCAGGAATTTAAGAAAATCCAAGACGAGTGGAAATCGGCAGGAAACATTGCTTCTCCTCATAATAGCACCCTTTGGGCAACATTCCACGCGCTGATTGACCGATATTACAGCAATCGCAACATTTATTTTGAACTAAAAGAACTTGATCGCAAGAAAAACCTGCAACTCAAGGGTGAATTAGTTGAAAAGGTGGAAGCTCTTGCCAAAAGTTTGGAAGGCAAAGCCCTTAGCCGTGGTATATTGGAAGAAGCAAACGCGCATTTTGAAGAATATAAACACATCGGTCCAGGTCCCAAGGCGGAGCAAGAGTTACTATGGCAACGTATGAAGTCCGCATTGGATGTTTTATATGATGCGCGTCGTGCCCAAACGGAAGATCAAAAACAGTTGCTCTCCCAGAATTACGAAATCAAGTCAAAGATATATGAGGCGTTGGTTCCATTTACGGCGTTTACTTCCAGCAGCATAAATGAGTGGAATGAAAAGACCAAAGAAGTCGTAGCTCTTCAGGAGCAATGGGTCAATGCCAAAGGACAGATGTTGCGCGAAGAAGGTCGGGAGTTGAGCAAAAAGTTTTGGGCGACCCTCAAAACGTTTTTTCACAACAAAGGAGAGTTTTTCCGTCAGTTGGAAGCCAAGCGCGAGCAAAACCTTAAACTTAAAACAGAACTTTGTGAGGCAGTTGAAGGTATCTTGGCAGCGGGTGAGGATTCTTCTGCCAACACCGATAAAGTGATTGCGCTTCAAAAACAATGGAAGCAGATTGGTCAGGTTCCTGAAAAATATAAAGATTCTATTTTTGACCGATTCAAGAAAGCCTGTGATGCCTATTTTGACCGCAAACGGGCAAAGAATTCTGAAGTGGAGAAAGAGTTTGTTGAAAACCTCACCAAGAAACAAGCACTTTGTGAAAAAATAGAATCTGGTGCAAAAGCGGGCGAAGCAAGCTTAAATGACTTGAACGCATTCAAATCAGAATGGTCAGGTATTGGATTTGTACCAAAGAAAGATATGCAGGCCATCAACAAGCGCTATATTGATGCAGTCAATGCGTATGTAAGTGCCATCGGAAAATTGTCGTCTAAAGAGAGAGAGCAGGTTATCCTGGAGAATGAAGTGTCGATGGTGGCCGATGGTGAATCATCACGTAGTCTCCAACGCAAGGAAATGGATATTCGGCGTCGTATGACTCAAATTGAAAACGATTTGACAATTTGGCAAAATAACATCGAATTTTTTGGCCGCTCCAAAAACGGCGAAAAAGTTCGTGCGGAGTTCGTCAAAAAAATCGAAGTTGCTCAAAAGCAACTGGCTGATTTTAAGCATCAATTGAAAATTATTCGTGAAGCTTTGTAAAAAAAACGAACTAAATTTGTGTAAAGTAATAGAAAGTACTACTTTTGCACCACGAAATATGAATGTCTTTAAAGTTCACTAGATAAAGAGCTAGACATAATGCATTCGTGAAAATATCGCCTCCATAGCTCAGCTGATAGAGCAACTGACTTGTAATCAGTAGGTCGCTGGTTTGATCCCGGCTGGGGGCTCCAAAGTGTTACTATTTACACTCTAAACAAATA
>JAIXPV010000481.1 GCA_027486105.1 Runella sp.
GTCAGGTTTCCCACAACGGCGGCTTTGGTAGCGCCTATTTTTTGGACAGCTTCATAATACCAAATAAACCCCAATGCCGTGGCAGTCATTGCCATGTATACTACCGCCGCCAATGCCTGCCAACTTGCTTGTTCCAAACGTTCGCTTAACCCATGTTGAAGCGCAGGGATAAACAACAAAACCGCCCCCAGCAGTGCCGAGAAAGAACTAAGCGACAGCGCAGGAATGGTTTTTAGGGCTACTCGGCCAATGAGCGTATAAACCGTCCAGCTCAACACACAGCCCATGATGAGCAATTCTCCCAAGCCCCAGGTGGTGTTGGAAAGAAGAGATGAAAAATCACCACGAGCAAGCACAACAGCGGCACCAAAAATAGACAAGGCTATACCCGCCCATTTAAGAATAGACACCTGCTCCCCTAAAAAAAGCCAACTCCCCAGCGTAATCGTAATCGGTGCAAACGCAATTATGAGCGAAGCCCGCACCGTAGGCATGTATTGGATACCGCTGAAAAAGAATAAGTTATACAAAAACACCCCCATCAAAGCCGAGACAAACACCAATCCCCATTGTTTGGGAGTAAGAGAAGGTATTTTGCCGTTGGTTTTGTACAGATAAACCGTCAATATCAACGCACCGATGACAAACCGCAGGAAGGCCGTAGAATAAGGCCCTAAGGATTGAACGGCGATTTTTCCCGCCGCGAAATTAGTGCCCCAAAAAAAAACGGTAGCGATGAGTTTAAAGTAGGTAAGACGCATGAACAAACGATAAAAGTGGCTTTCTGAAATGTTTTGTTTACAGTACAAAAAGAATCGCTTCCTGAAAGTTCAACCCAGGATTACTAATTTAGTAAACAACAATCTATTGCGACTAACGAACGTGTTATCAGATGCTACTAGATATATTTTTTGGTAATATTTTTTTTAATGATGTACCTTTAGAAACCGTCCGAACCTTCCCCGCTCTCGTTTCAAAATGGAGACCATGACTACTTACTGGACCAAAGAACCCGATATTGTACTGGCGCAATTGAACGGCTCACTCAAAGGGCTGACAACCTCCGAAGCTACGTACCGCCAGCTTCTTTTAAATCATCAAAAAAAAATACGCCCACTTTGGTGGGACGATACCGTTCTCTTACTTAGTCAGTTTAAAAGTCCCCTAGTGTTGTTGCTCATCGTTGCCGTAATTTTGTCGGCATTTTTGGGAGAAACCTCCGATGTGATTATTATCGTTTTGATTCTGCTGCTTACAGGGCTCTTAAGTTTTTGGCAGGAACGCAATGCAAATCATGCCGTACAACAATTGCAAGGCATGGTAAAAGTACAAACAAAAGTATGGCGTGATGGTAAAATAATAGCCTTGGACGCCAATCAGATTGTAGCTGGTGACTTACTTGATTTGTCTGCGGGAGATATTATCCCTGCCGACTGCCTGCTGGTATCTTGCCAGGATTTACATACCAACGAGGCTACGCTCACTGGCGAGACATATCCTATGGAAAAAAGCCTAGGGGCAGTAGCAGAAAATACGCCTTTGGCAAAACGCCATAATTGTCTGTTTCAGGGTACGAGTATTGTGAGCGGCACGGCGCAAGCTCTCGTAGTACATACAGGTTCGGATACCGTTTTCGGTCAGATTGCCTCCGAAATTCAGGCAACCTCTGGCGAAACGGCTTTTGAGCTAGGAATTAGGCGTTTCGGTTTTTTGCTAATGCAAATTACGCTCGTGCTTTCGATCGTCATTGTAGTGGTCAATTTATATTTCGGTCGGCCCTTTATGGAGTCGATTCTGTTTGCTTTGGCCATCACGGTTGGCATGGCGCCCGAATTATTGCCCGCCATTATGACCGTTGCTATGTCATCAGGGGCCAAACGTTTGGCCACGCAAAATGTAATTGTAAAAAAACTATCGTCTATCCAAAATTTGGGTGAGGTAGATTTGCTATGTTCTGACAAAACAGGCACCCTCACCGAAGGCGTCATCAAAGTAGCGCGCATCACAGATGTTGACGGTAAAGACAGTTGGTTTGTGCAACAACTAGCCTTTTTAAACGCTTTTTTTGAATCTGGCTATTCCAACCCTATCGACGAAGCCATCCGTGCTCTGATTGATACCGATGTGCAAGGATGGCAGAAAAAGAATGAGATCCCTTATGATTTTATCCGAAAAAGGCTCAGTGTATTAGTTACAAAGGAAGGGCAGTCGCAAATTGTAACCAAAGGTGCCGTTAAAAATGTACTGGAAACCTGCAATCAGGTGATAGCTAATGGTAATGTATTGCCTTTAGAAACGTACAAAAACGCTCTTTACGTATTATATGAAGAATTCAGCAGACAAGGATTTAGAACCCTTGGCATAGCTTATAAACCTTTTTCTTCTACTTCTCCCGTGAGTAAATCAGATGAAAAAGAAATGATTTTTGCGGGCTTTGTTCTTCTTTATGATCCACCCAAGGAAGGGGTTATTAAAGTCATTGAACAACTGCACAAAATGGATGTAAAGCTCAAAGTAATCACGGGCGACAATCAGCTGGTAGCTGCCTATGTAGGTCGGCAGGTGGGGCTGTCGGATGTAAATGTAATTACAGGAGCTGAGTTGCAACAAATGAGTCCAGAAGCCCTCCGGCATCATGTTTTGAAAGCAGACATATTTGCCGAAATAGCGCCTAATCAGAAAGAACATATCATTCAGGTGCTTCGCAAAGCTAGAAAAGTGGTGGCGTACATGGGCGATGGTATCAATGACGTAGCCGCACTCCATGCCGCCGACGTCGGGATTTCAATGAACAACGCCGTGGGCGTAGCCAAAGAAGCCGCCGATGTAGTGCTTCTCGAAAAAAACCTTGACGTAATTGCTACTGGAATTATTGAAGGACGAAAAACATTCACCAATACGCTTAAATATATTTTCATTACCACAAGCGCCACTTTTGGCAATATGTTCAGCATGGCTGGCGCATCTTTGCTGCTTCCATATTTACCTATGTTGCCCGAACAAATCCTAATGACCAATTTCTTGACCGACTTACCTTTTCTGTCCATTGCTTCAGACAATGTAGATGCCGAGCAGCTTGCACATCCTCAACGCTGGAACAATGCCCTCATAGGACGTTTTATGCTCATTTTTGGCCTATTGAGTTCTGCTTTTGACTTATTTACCTTTTATGTACTTTACAATATATTGAATCTCGACGCAACCTCCTTTCATTCTGGTTGGTTTGTAGAATCTACCCTAACTGAGCTATTAATTCTTTTTGTGATTCGTACGCACAAACCTTTCCTGAATAGGGTGATTGCATCAAACGTTAAGTTGACTCAGTAGCGTCATTAAATAGGCATCATCCCGAGCAGCTTTCTTGCGTTTGCGCTTTAAACTCATTTTAGTCGGGTCTCGGCTGATCA
>JAIXPV010000547.1 GCA_027486105.1 Runella sp.
GCCGGTCACCGCCCGTATCTACGATGATGGAGTATTCCAGTTGGCCATCGCGACCGATGGCATGGTCGAGTGCCCTGCGCAGTACGTGAATGTAATTCTCTTCTAGCCACTCATAAAAGAATTGACTCGGTACTTGTATGGTCAAAGTTTTCCCCGCAAGCCGAAAGGGAACTATCGGCTCAAACCAGGTCTTAAAGCTCTGTTCGGGAACGTTGGCCTTGATGACTTGAAGGCACTTTTCCCACACAACAGCTACTTCTTGTTGAAAAAAACTATCCACTGAGTATCCTGAGTTATTCGTAAAAACGGTCCAAAAATGTTGAGAGAGTACTATCTAAGTGTCAGTAAATCTGATTTTTAACGTTTAGCTCCGAATACATATAAGGTCACTAAAAGCCCTTTTTGCACAACCGCCCTTAAATTAAGGGTTGCAAAAATAGGAAAAAGGAATTAGAAACAATGACTTAAATATACTGATTTTGTTTTTGGAATGGCAAATTTAAAACTGGACAAGCTAAAATTGTATTATAGATAGGATAGATGAGACGGGATTTGTTTTGCAGGAAGTTGAAAGCTCAAAATATAACTCCTATTTTTACCTGTAGTAACGTAAAAAGCACTTTTTTTTATCATAAACTGTTCATGAGCTTTTCTCTTTTTTCAGAATTTTCGCCGTCCGATAAAAAAGCGTGGGTACAACAGGCGCTCAAAGATTTGAAAGGTAAAGACTACAACAAAACATTGTTGTGGTATACCCCCGAAGGCTTTGTGGTGGAACCGTATTATACCCACGAAGAACTGGAAGAAACACAGCTCACGAGGTTGCAGGCGGCTCAACAAAGGAAATTAGGCTGGTTAAACCAACCGATAATAACCTATGAAAGTGAAAGGGCTACCAATACGGCTATGTTGGCGGTTTTACAGAAAGGCGTTGACGCATTGACGCTGGACTTACGGCATATAGACCTCGAAACCATTGAATTTACCAAACTTCTTTACGGAATCAAGCTCAGCGATACGCCCATATTCTTCCAAACCAACGGGCAAAATACCGCATTGATTCGCGCCCTTCAAACGTTTATTGCATACCAAATGAAAGGTGGCTTGGCAGATGACGCCTTGGCAACATGGATGACGACGGGGCAACTATCGGAAACATATTTTGCCGAATTGGCAGCGGTAGCCACCGCCACAAAAGCGTCACCTAGCTTCAAAACCATCTGTGTAAGCAGCCATGTGTTTCACAATGCGGGGGCAAATGCGGTGCAGGAATTGGCCTTCATGCTGGCTTCGGCGGTGACGTATGCTGATAAGCTGACCGATGCGGGCCTTGACCCAGACGCCGTTTTTTCCAAACTTTATTTTTCGGTTTCGGTTGGTACCAACTACTTTATGGAAATCGCTAAGCTGCGCGCGTTGCGGTTTTTGTGGCAACGAGTGCACACGGGTTGGGGAATAGAACCTAAAATAGCCTATGTTCATGCCCAAACTTCGACTTTCTACGACGCGGCCATTACGCCCAATACCAATCTATTGCGGGCGACAACCGAGGCTATGAGTGCGGTGATTGGCGGGTGCGATGCGCTGACTGTACATGCCTACGACGCCACATTTCGGTCGCCAGATGAGTTTTCTGAGCGCATTGCCCGAAATGTTTCTATTTTACTGAAAGAAGAAAGTTATCTCGATAAAACCCTTGACCCAGCGGCGGGGAGTTATTTTCTCGAAAACCTGACCCAACAATTGGCAGAAGCCGCTTGGAGTTTGTTTTTGGAAGTAGAAGAAAATGGGGGCTTATTTGGGGCTTTCGAGCAGGATTTTATTCAAAATAAAATCGAACAAAACGCAACTGAAACTCTAGCGGCCCTTCAACAGGGAATGCGGGTAATGGTGGGCGTGAACAAATTTCGGGTGGATGAAGAAATACCAGTGAAATACGCTCCGACTCCCGAATCTGTCGATAAAGCCGTGTCTTTTAAATTACTTCATCCCCAACGTATCGCCCAAACATTCGAACGATAATATGAATCGCTTAGTTTGCCAAAATATTGCTAAAAATATATAGTTGAATTACAACTGATGAAACCCAACTTCCTCAACATACATTTTTCCATTCAGACCCCAATTCCAGAAATGGGGGCAAGCAAACCGTTTGTGACCGCCGAAGGCATTAAAGTGAAGCCTACCTTTACTAAAATGGATATTCGGGAGGCGGAACATTTGGGCTTTGGAGCAGGGATTCCGCCTTTTTTGCGGGGACCTTACAGCACGATGTACGTCCAGCAACCTTGGACGATTCGTCAGTATGCAGGTTTTTCAACGGCCGAGGAGTCCAACGCCTTTTATCGTCGGAATTTGGCCGGCGGCCAAAAAGGGCTTTCGGTGGCGTTTGACTTGGCCACGCACCGGGGCTACGATTCCGACCATCCGCGCGTGGTGGGAGATGTGGGAAAAGCGGGCGTAGCGATTGACAGCGTCGAAGACATGAAAGTGTTGTTTGACCAAATTCCGCTCGACCAAATGTCGGTGTCGATGACCATGAACGGGGCGGTACTACCCATCATGGCCTTTTATATCGTGGCGGCGGAGGAGCAAGGCGTGAGACCCGAGCAATTGGCGGGGACCATCCAGAACGATATTTTGAAGGAGTTTATGGTGCGCAATACCTATATTTATCCGCCTGCGCCGAGTATGCGCATCATTGGCGATATTTTTGCGTACGCGAGTAAGTTTATGCCCAAATTCAACAGCATCAGTATTAGCGGCTACCACATGCACGAAGCGGGCGCTCCCGCGCACATTGAGCTGGCCTACACACTGGCTGATGGCTTAGAATACCTTCGCACTGGCTTAGCGGCGGGCATGGACATTGACAGTTTTGCTCCTCGTTTATCGTTTTTTTGGGGCATTGGCATGAACCATTTTATGGAAATCGCCAAGATGCGTGCGGGACGGTTGCTATGGGCTAAAATTGTTAATCAATTTGGGCCTAAAAACAGTAAATCCTTGGCGTTGCGCACACACTGCCAGACCTCGGGCTGGTCACTGACGGAGCAGGATCCGTTCAACAACGTGGCCCGAACTACCATCGAAGCCATGGCGGCGGCGTTGGGGCATACGCAAAGTTTACACACCAATTCGCTGGATGAGGCCATTGCGTTGCCGACCGACTTTTCGGCGCGGATTGCCCGAAATACGCAGTTGTATTTACAGTATGAAACCGATATTTGTCGGGTGGTTGACCCGTGGGGAGGGAGTTATTATGTCGAATATTTGACCCAAGAACTGACCGAGAAAGCCTGGGCGTTGATTGAAGAAGTGGAAGAGATGGGGGGGATGACCAAAGCTATCGAAGCAGGGCTACCCAAAATGCGTATCGAAGAAGCTGCCGCCCGCAAGCAAGCTCGCATCGACAGTGGAAAAGATGTTATTGTGGGTGTAAATAAGTACCAACCCGATTCGGTAAAGCCCCTGGAATTGTTGGAAGTCGACAACGAAGCCGTTCGTGAAGCGCAAGTAGCGCGGCTGAAACGCATAAAGGCCGAACGAAATACGGAAAAAGTACAGCAGGCATTGGCGGCCATTACGGAGGCTTGCCGAGAGCAGGGAGGGATGGACAATACAACCAATTTGTTGGCGTTGGCCATTGAAGCGGCCCGATTTCAGGCTACCTTGGGAGAGATTTCGGATGCAATGGAAAAAGTATTTGGAAGATATAAAGCCGTGATACGTTCTATTTCAGGAGTTTATAGTGCGGAGGTTTCGGACGATGAGAATTTCCGAATTGCCCGCGAAATGACCGACCGCTTTGCAGAGCTAGAAGGCCGCCGACCACGAATCATGGTGGCCAAAATGGGGCAGGATGGCCACGACCGCGGGGCCAAAGTCATTGCGACGAGTTTCGCCGATTTGGGCTTCGATGTCGACATAGGCCCCTTGTTCCAGACGCCTGAAGAAACCGCCCGTCAGGCGGCCGAAAATGATGTGCATATTGTGGGGGCGTCTAGCCTTGCAGCAGGGCACAAAACCCTTGTGCCTCAACTCATTGAAGAACTCAAAAAACTCGGTCGGGAAGATATTATGGTGATTGCGGGGGGCGTGATTCCTCCGCAGGATTACGATTTTTTGTACAAAGCGGGTGTCAAAGGTGTATTTGGCCCTGGTACGGTGATTTCAGTAGCAGCCCAAAAGATTTTGAGGGAATTGATGGGAGAGTAAGGGTAAAAAAACAAATACTCCATTCACAGGTGCCTTGTTAGCAATAGCAAGGCATTTTTTTGTTGGTGTTAGAGTGAATTTATAGGAAATAGCCACTTTTTTTTGCATCTATAAACTGTTCGAAATCGGCAATACAGACATTATGACTCATGGTTAGCAGAGTAATTTCGTTGCCCATTTACAATTTTAGGTTTATGTTTGAATAAAAATTAGGTTTTAGGAATTCACCCATGCAACAATACCACGACTTACTTCGCCATATTTTAACCCACGGAACCCGCAAAACCGACCGAACAGGCACAGGAACCATCAGCGTATTTGGTTACCAAATGCGCTTTGACCTTCAGGAAGGATTTCCATTAGTCACGACCAAAAAGGTCCATACCAAATCTATCATCCATGAATTGCTTTGGTTTTTGAAGGGCGATACCAACACCAAGTACCTCAAAGACCACGGGGTGAGCATCTGGGACGAATGGGCTGATGCCGACGGCAACCTCGGCCCCGTCTACGGCAAGCAATGGCGTAGTTGGGAAGCCCCCGACGGACGCGTCATTGACCAATTTCAGGATGTGTTAAAGCAACTTAAAAACA
>JAIXPV010000508.1 GCA_027486105.1 Runella sp.
AGTGATATAGTCATACGCTCCCTGCTTCATGACATTAATGGCCGTTTTGATGTCAGAATAGCCCGTAATAATCAATACGGGCAGATGAGGGAATTTTTCTTTGATGCGCGTCAAAATCGTGGCTCCGTCCATGTCGCCGAGTTTGAAATCGGTGAGGACCAACTCTGGATGAAATTCTTCCAAAATTGCCAAGCCTGTGACGCCGTTGTGGGCCACCGCCACCTCAAAACCGTGTTTGCTCAAAAAACGACGCAATAGTAAACAAATGTCGGTGTCGTCGTCTATAACCAAAATTTTCTGTGCCATCTAACTTAAACGTTCAAGAGGTTGTTCCGCTTTTAATGATAAAAGCTCGCTGGTTTGAGCAACGAATGCCATTTATACATCTGCGATTTGATTTATTTTCAACTCTATTTTTCTCATCTGCTCAACGTATACGCGGTTGGCCGATTCAGGTTATAAAACTCTCCGCAACGAAGCGGCTGGAATATCCATTTGTTCGCGATATTTGGCCACTGTACGGCGGGCCACGGGGTAGCCGCGCTCGGCCAACATTTCAGCCAATTGAAAATCATTAAAAGGATGTTGCTTGTCTTCTTTAGACACCAATTCTGCCAGCACCAACTGTATTTGACGATTAGAGACTTCTTCGCCACTTTGGGTCAGGACTCCTTCCGTAAACAGGTCTTTGAGGTGAATAACGCCAAAAGGTGTTTGGGCGTATTTGCCGCTGGTGACCCTCGAAATTGTCGATACATCCATGTTAATACGCTCGGCTACGTCACGCAGTACCATGGGTTTCAGCAATCTTACATTACCCGTCTTAAAATAGTCTTCCTGAAGTTTTACGATGGTTCGCATCGACTTCAGCATGGTATTTTCGCGCTGCTGAATAGCTTCAATAAGCCAGTTGGCGGCGTTTAGCTTTGAGTTTACGTATGTATTGGCGGCCCGTGTTCCTCCCACTTCTTTGGCATACGACTTATTAATTTTTAGGGGGGGAATCCGGCGGTTGTTGAGTTCTACATCAATCAAATCTCCGTCTACGGTGATGATGTAGTCAGGCACGATGTTATCCTTAATGACCAAGCTATCCGTTTGGCTACCAATTACGGGTTGTGGGTTAAGCGTCCCGATCAGGGCTACAATGGATTTGAGTTGGTCGGAAGTGATGTTGTTGGATTTCATCAGTTTCTCGTAATTACGAGCCGCAAAATCCTCAAAATTATTTTTAATCAACTTCGTTGAGAGAGCCACATCGGGGCCTTGTAATCGCTCCAACTGCAACAACAAACAGTCCTGCAAATCGCGCGCGCCTAGCCCAGGTGGGTCCATTTTACGGAGCAGCTCAATGATTTCTTGCACTTCTTCCTCTTCCACAAACATCCCGCTCGTAAACGACACATCGTCGGCAATAGAACCAGCGCTGTAGTTGAGGTAGCCACTATCGGTCAATGAATCCACCACAAAATCAGCCAATAGTTGTTGACGTTCGGTGAGTGCCAAAAGGTGAAACTGCTCTTTGAGCTCGTCGCGCCAAGTGGTGATTTCTGCCATCATAGGCGTATACTCGTTATCGTCATCCGAAAAGTTATTGATTCGGGTGCGATAATCCGGGGTATCATCCTCCCTAAACTCGTCCCAGTCCATGTAGTCTTGGGTTCGGTCTTCGGCTTTTGTGATTAATACGCCATCATCAGCCGCATCAAACTCCTCATTCGAATCCTCTGGCCCTTCTTCCAGAATGGGATTGTCTTCGAGTTCATTTTTTATATGTTGCTCAAGTTCGAGCGTGTTGAGTTGCAGAAAATTCAGCAGTTGTATTTGCGCTGGAGATATCTTCAGCGTTTGTTTCTGCGATTGAATAAGGTTTAGCATGGGAGCCGCCATGGTTGGACAACATTTTTTGGTAGTTGAGTACCAAATCGGATGCCTCAGAGATTCAATGAATTACGTAAAAGCCGTCTTTTTCTATATAACTTTCAACAAAATACTCCTAATCAGGCATTTATACTTAAAAACTTTTTTATTAAAACAACGTTACTAATTTTATAGTTTTCTCGTACTGCCGTTTTTTACCCAAAATGGGCAATTTTTTCCACAAAAAAATGTGGATAAAACACCTCAATTAAATTTTCTCATGATTTTACGAAATGCTCTTTTAGGAATATTTTTAGCGATGGGGGTTAGTTTGGCCATGCTTATTTTCTTAAGTTGGTTGGCTTATGACCGTAGTGTAGAGTCAAATAATCGTACTCAATCCGTCAATCACACCTACCGAGTCAGACTCAAAAACAAAGACATTCTTACCACGGTCAATACAATCGAAACGGGCGAACGCGGCTATTTATTGACCAAAGATGAAAAGTATCTGAAACCTTATGGCGAAGGGCGAAGTAGTATGAAAGGAGTTTTGAGGGCTATGGACCTACTGGTAAGAGATAACCCCCGTCAACAAAAAAGAGTAGATAGTATCAAAAAAGAAATAAGCCGACGGATTACGCTCATAGAATTTAACATTGAGAGAACCCGCAACGGATACGGGATTGACACAGCAAAATTGAGTGATGGCAAAAATCACATGGAAAATATCCGAAGCTTATGTAAAGAACTCGACAACGAAGAGCGAGAGCTTTTGACCTACCGGAGTATCTTGCAAAAAGAAGCCGATGAAAATACCAACTTTTTTTTGTTGCTTCTCTCGGCGGTTTCGCTGGCGTTTTTGTTGGTATTTTTTCGACTCCTGTACATTGAGCTGCGTCGCCGAATTGCTTTTCAGAAAACCCTCGAAGAAAAACTGACCGATTTGGAACGGGCCAACGCCGAACTAGAACAGTTTGCATACGTGGCATCGCATGATTTGCAAGAGCCGTTGCGTAAGATAAGGGCTTTTGGCGAACGCCTAAAAATGAAACAAAGTGAGCTACTGACAGAAGATGGCAAAACTACACTTCTTAAAATCAATCAATCCGCGATTAGAATGCAGCAACTTATTGATGACTTGCTGATGTTTTCACGAACGGCCAATTTGCGCGAACGTATATTTGAAGAAGTGAATCTAAATTCGGTGTTTAGGGATGTAAAAGACGAGCTCAACGATTTGATTGAACAAAAAAAGGTAACGATTATCTCGGAAGTTTTGCCTACCGTACAAGGTATAGAATTTCAGTTGTTTCAATTATTTAACAACCTGATTTCCAACGCCATTAAATACAGTAAAGCCGACATACCCCCTATCATTGAAATCGACTGCCAGAAAGTGAATGGTAGCGAACTGCCCAATCTAGGAGATATCCAGAAGGATAACATTTATCACCGTATTTCGTTTATGGATAATGGAATTGGATTTGACCCCATTTATTCAGAAAAGATTTTTATCATTTTTCAACGTTTGCACAACCGAACCGAATATGAAGGAACGGGCATAGGCCTCGCACTTTGTCGGCGGATTGTGACCAATCACAACGGATTTATTGTTGCCGAAGCAAAACCAAATCAGGAAGGTTCAATTTTTCATGTATATTTACCTACCTGAAACTCTGGCGATAACCCCGTCAATACTTTATGAACAAACAAGCCACTATTTTAATAGCTGACGACGACGCCGATGACCGTTTTTTGCTCCAATCGGTGTTTGATGATTGCGGATTGGTGAATCCTACCGTCTATGTGAAGGATGGGCTTGAACTCATTGAATATATTCGCCGCAGCAATAACGAACATTCGGTAGGTCTGATCTTACTGGATTTGAATATGCCCCGAATGGACGGGCGAGAAGTGTTGAGAATCCTGAAATCCGAACCTCATTTACGAAAAATACCAGTTGTAGTCCTGACAACCTCCAAATCTGAGCAGGACATCAACGATTGTTATGACTTAGGGGCCAACTGTTACATAGCCAAGCCTTCGTCTTTTGATGTTTTTAACGATACCATCTCTACCCTCATTAAATTTTGGGTAAAGGTCAGCCAACTCCCCGTGGTGCCAGAAGCCGCCCGATTTCTCAATTGACGCTGACAACTGGGGAAACAACCTGATTTTCAACACTTGAGGTGTGTCCGTTGAGCCGAACTTCCGTCGTTGGTGGCAATAATTTTTGCTGACCATCCATTTTTATGTCAGATTTTTTTTCCGTCTTCTTTTTCACCCACATCAGGGCGTTTTCGAGGAGGGAAGTACGGTTTTTATAGATAAGATTGGTAGCCACATTGCGAGCAATAAAAGGCACAACCAATCTCGGTAGCCATCCAGCACGTGCCAATAGGCCTCTTTTAAGCAACCTGTCTACTCCGATACCAACCCCAACGCTGAGCAATCCTTTTTTGGGGGTGGTCAACAAATCTCTTAAAGCACCCACTGCCTGACGCGCCGGGTTTATTTCGGTCTTAATGGCCGTAATGTCTTTCCGCATTTTGACCTGCGAGAGTGCGAGCTGGTTTTTCAACCGAGCCCGTTCGGCACGTACATCGTCCAACGATTCAAGCTTAGTTTTCATAATAAAATCTTTTGATAAAAGCATTGACAACAGGCACTTTGATTAAACTATCTTTGACCAAAAACAGGAGCATACATACAAATGCATAAAAACCTCCTACAATCAAATACCCCAAGGCGGGACTGTTGAGGCGCTCACCAATAAGCCACGCCACGCCCAAACTCAAAAAAAGTAACGCAATAGCACCGACGGTACCAATAATAAGCACCGACGCTAGGCTTGATGCGGCCCCCGCTGCTTTTTCGGACATATCCAAAACGCCCAAGTTCCAACGGGCTTCAAAATAATCGGAAGCGTTGTCAAACCAATCGGTTGCACGCTCTTTAATCTCATTGGCAGAATCTATTACTTGCATGACTCAAGAGGGGTTTTAATTTATACGGGATGGCCAAAACCAAGGCCATCCCGTATAAATCAATGGGTATCTAATTCACTAAGCGTAACGTTGCGCTTTATTTTTGACGTTATCTACTTCATCGCTTACCCGGTCTTTTACTTCCGAGATTCTATCCTCTGTTTTAGATTTGAGTTCTTTTGCGGTGTCTTCAACATTGTCTTTCATTTCAGTATACTGCTGGCGACCGCGCTGAAGTGCATCCAGCAAATCTGACGCAAATCCATTGGCGGTTTCACGTACTTTGTCACGGATTTCTGTTCCTTTTTCAGGAGCAAACAATAGTCCAATCACGGCACCCGCCGCCGCAGCGGTAACGAGTCCTAATACTATTTTTGAATTACTTGTCATGGCAATGTGCGTTTAAAGGATTTTATAAAAATTAAATAATTTGACATAAAGAGTAATAAAAAATTTATTCCACCCCCGACTTTGCCATATTATGCAAGCACTAACAAAAATCCGTGGACACTTTTCCCCAAATTGGGATATATTGAGCAGCCCCTATTTTATTCTGGTGCTAGTCTGGCACGGTTTTTTATGTAAAAAGTTACAGTAAACTTAAAATCTATAATGTATTTATTAATCACCTAATTAATTAACCGAAATGAGTAACAAGGCCTTTTCCAGTTCTAATCAAAAGGCTGTAATTATTGACGACGAAATAGATACTTGTCTTTTGCTAGGAATGGTATTAAAACGTTTTGGGATTGTTTCCCTGCGGGCGCATACCCTCGCCGAGGGACTCCAAAAAGCGACGGAAGAACAACCCGCTATCATTTTTTTAGACAACAACCTTCCCGACGGGATAGGAATTGAACAAATCAAAGAATTTCGTAAAAAAGCCCCAGCGTCTAAATTAGTCATGATTACTGCCATGAGTGGCCTGCGAGATCGAGCACTGCTTTCGGGCGCAGACGGTTTTGTAGAGAAACCGCTCGATATGACCAAAATTGAAAAAATCATTATTTAGATGAGTACATTTTATCTACGCAGCTACTCTTTTTTCCGAACACCTTCCTCTCTTTCATTCAAATTCAACGATTTTCAGGCTCTTCCACGCCTCATGGCCTGCCCATTGAGGCGCTCGTGTTGTTAAACATGATACCATAAATCAATGTCATAATTTTCAATGGTTTATCGATAAAAATGCTCCAGCCGAATACTTAAAAGTACCGTCTGGAGCATTGTGCTATTCTGGTCAGATTTTGTGCTGATTTTAGCTCAAATCCTCTTTCATTTCTCTCTTTTTAGCCGCCGTGCGGTCAGAGATTTCTTCCGCTTTGTCTTTGGTATCCTCCCAAACATCTTCTGCCTTATCTTTGAAGTTCTCCCATTTTTCTTTGGCTTTTTCGGCCAACTCAACGGCCCCTATTTTTACGTCGTCTACCTTTTCCTTAAATTCTGATTTTAGGACTTCCGCTTTCTTTTCGGCGGTTTCCGCTTTGTGTTTTGCCGCATCTTCGAGCAATTCTTCTTTGGTCGTTTTCATGTAGTTTGAATTTATGGTGTATTGAAATAATTAATTCCCAATGGTGGTATCACTTTTGTTGACCACCGCTGAATCTTGGGCATTGATGGGGCCCATTCTTCGGTCTCCCTGGGGACCTCCAGCCGTAAAATAACCACTCGTGTAAGCAAATATCATTAGTCCGATACCAATGATTATTACAAACAAAAAGATCGTTTGAGCGGATAACTTTTGGGATTTCTTATCATCGCTCACACTCTCTTTTTCTAGCTCTTTCCTTTCAGTTTCTTTTTTGAGACTGCTATTTTCTAATTCGTCCATGATATTACTGTTTTAGGTAAATAGTCTTCTTGAACCAATAAGAAAATCAAGTGCCAGAGCCAAAATATCGAAAATCAGGGGCAAAAACGCCTCATTATCAGCGCCCATTTCCTCAATATTACCCTAAAATGAGCGGGTATTGATTTTTATGATGCAAAGCATCATACCTAGTATCAAAATCTCATGAATCCTAATCAACAAGATATAATCGACATTCTTAATGGGCTTATCCAAATCAACAATGACCGGATTGCAGGCTATCATCAGGCCTCCCTTGAGACCAAAGATGGCGACTTAGAACAGTTGTTTACGAGCCGCCTCAACGAGAGTATTAATTTTTCAGAAACTCTAAGCGCATACATCAAAGAGATGGGCGGCGAGCCTGCTTTGGGTGGAACAACCGGGGGCATAATTCACCGTTCGTGGTTAAATTTTAAAGCGGCCCTCCAACAACAGGACCGAACCGCTCTGCTGGAATCGTGCGAGTTTGGGGACAAATCGGCCATTGAAGCTTACGAAAATGCCCTTAACGAGGGGTCTATCCTCGCCAATGAAGAACTGAAAGGAGTACTGCTTCGGCAACAGGCTGATATTCAAAGTTCTCTCAAAATTATTCAGACCCTTACTCCGCGTACCAATAGCACCCAAGCGGAGCAAGATGCCCTAAAATTACGTTAGAGGCAGGTCTATTTGGTATAGGTAATTTACTCACCACTGCTTATTTATAAAGAACCGACTTATGAAAAACAATGGACTTAACTATTCAGAAAGCGAGCTAATCGGTAGGCTACTTACCCAAGACCGCCACGCATTCAACTATCTATACACAAATTATTCGGACGCACTGCACGGAATCGTCCTAAAGATTGTGGTAAAGGAAGAACCGGCCCAAGATTTACTTCAGGAAATTTTTATTAAAATCTGGACAAACATTAATAGATACGACTCAGAAAAGGGACGTTTTTTTACGTGGATGCTCAACATTGCCCGCAACAGCTCGATTGATTATCTGCGAGGTCAACGCAACGACATTCAAGACCTTGACTCCTCTATCCATTGGATTGAAAACAATCAGGGAGTATTTAGCGAGATAGAGCACCACGAACTACGAGAGTTGGTATCATGCCTTAGTTATGAGCAAAAAACAATCATTGAGATGGTTTATTGGGGCGGCTATACGCAAATCGAAGCCGCCAACCGCCTCAAGTTGCCACTAGGAACCGTCAAAACCCGTCTACGGCTGGCCCTCAAAAACCTTCGACTGCATTTAGCCGATACGTATTCTATGGCAAGTTAACGCCTCAACCTTCTTCAGTCCGTTATTTGTTCCGTTGTCACTTCCAGAGATTGAAGTTGTGCATTTCCAAATTGCGTAATCATTGCCACATCAGCCGCATCGCGCCCGTATCCTATCACAATTCTGCTTCCGTGGGTTTGGGCCTGCACGGCATCAAACGTGTACCATTTTCCCCCTACGAAGGCATCAAACCACGCGTGCAAATCCATGTATTCTAGTTTGTCCAAATACCCTACTGTCATGCGTGCAGGAATCGAAAGACTGCGGGTCAGTGCAAGGCCCAAATGGGTAAAATCACGACACACACCCACGCGCTGGTAAATCGTATCCAAAGCCGTAGTTACGGAGCTAGAGGTGTTGTATTGGTAGCTAATATTTTGATGAATCCAGTTTCTGATGGCTTCTACCTGAGCATAGCCTGGGTCAAGATTCCCGACAATTTCAAAGGCTAAATTGTTGATTTCATACAAATCTGATTGGCAATAACGGCTGGGTAGTAAAAACATCATAACTTCATCAGGAAGTTCTTCTACGGGTACATACGCGGGCAATGGCTGCGGAGGAGCCATGCCTGGCTCCACAAGCGCTTCTGCTTCCATGGTGATGGTGACCTCCCCCACGGGCAAAACTGCTCGTTGGCACTGATTGCCGAACTGATCAATAAATTCGACAAACGGTATAATAGGGTCAATACTGAATTCTTCTTTGATGATTGATTGCCCCTCCTGCCGCCTGGAGCGCAGTAGCATTTGTACGGGCGTAGGGTTATTAACAGTGTATTTAAACACACTTTTTCCTTTGAGTTTCATGACGGTGGGTGATGCGTAAAATGAATAAAATTTAGAGAAGATAAAGGTAGTGCAAAATGTTGAGTATCGTTTTGTTTACAATGCTGAAGGGGTCAAATAACGAAGTAATCGAAGGGAAGCCCTTACCCTGCCCAAATTACGCAGTAAAAAACGGGCCAATTCTGGATATTCCAGTTCCCAGGAGGCATCTGCTTGTAAGCCCGTGTAGGTATTGAGTAGTTGCCTATCTGTATCGTACAAACTTTTACAGTCCTTAACAATTGGCAGACACATATGGCCCCTTACCCAATCAAATCGACTCACTTCCTTCAAAAAAAGATCGGTTTCATTGTAAAAATGTCGGACAAACGCCTGCTTGTCATCAGACAACACCTCTTTTTCTAGCTGCTTACACAAATGCCGGCGGCACAGGTACAGCGACCACAGTTTTCTAAACTGCATCTTTATCGATTCTTTCACACTTTCCATGCTCCGCTTTCGATGTTATGTTTCTGTTATCACCGTTGAGTATTCTGCATTAAACAGCACCAAGCCGTGAATATCACAGCTTGGCGTTGGAAAGGTAGGCATCACTTTTCGATGTCTTCCTGAACCTTATCAATTTTGGCATTAACATCCCGCTTAAACTGTTTCCAGTCGCGTTTTACGTCTTTTTTTACTTCCGCCAATTGCGCATCCAATTCGTTCATATCTTCTTTTAAGTCGTCCCGGCGCGCCTGCCATTTTTCTTTTTCTTTGGCCGAAGTTGTCTTGATTTTTTCGTCAATCCGGTCCAATTCATTTTTAAGAGCTACTTTTCGTTCCTCTATTTTTGCTGACATTTCCTTGCGTTGGGCTTCTATTTCGGCAGCTGTTTCATTGCCTGCTTCTTTAACATCTTCGGCTACGTTGTCGGCCGTGTTTTCTGCTTTCTCCTGAGCATCCTGTACGCTATCAGCCGCTTCGCGCTTGTCCTCGCGCGAGCAACTCGCCATCATCAGTACCCCAGAAACCATCATTGATATTGTGAGTGTTTTTACCGTTTTCATAATTTTTTGGTTGGTTTTAAATGAAACATACATTATTCTTTTGAATAAATAATCGTACTATACGGCCCAATGGATACATTGGCCACAAATAAAGCGTTTTCGCGATGGCCTAGGGCTTCGGTATCGAAGCTGAAATAATTTTCAAAGTCAGTGTCATAACCTTCCCAGTCGCTGTTGAATCTGATTTTCCAGACTCCCTCTTCAGGAAACGTTAAGGAATAATTGTCGATGGCTTGATGCGAGAAGTTCATCACAACTACGGTGGTATCTGCTACGCCTCCGTCTTTCCACCGCCGAAAAGCAATCAGTTTACGGTCGTTATCCATTTGCAACACCTCTACATGTTGCCCCGAAAGCCCCCTCGTTACGCCCTGCTTATTGAGCCGTAAATAAATCAGGTCACGGTGCAATTTTGTGATGCCTTTGAATGTTGAAAAACGCTCCCAATCAAGCGGGTCTTGATCGTCAAACCAGCGATTGGCCAGAATTGTCTGGCCTTGAAACAACATCGGGATTCCGGGGGAGGTCATCATCAGTGCTACTCCGAGCGTAGCGCGTTTTTTGGCATACCATGTATTGACATCGTCCTGACCAGCGATTTCCTGTACCACCCGAGCTTGCCCGTTGGATACTTCATCGTGCGACTCGGTGTAAATCACGCGTTGAAATGCGTCATTGTTGTAACGATGCATAATAGACGCCGCCACGGCATTCATGTCACGGCCTTCATCGTGCATGTCAATTATTGCTTTCCGAATCGGGTGCACAAACCCGCCGTCCCACTGACTGCTGTAGCCCAATCCGCCGCGTTCGACGGGGGCAGTGATGAAATCTAGACAATGAAGATCTTCCGCTACGGTAAAACGGCCTGGAAAACGACTGTGAATTTCTGAATTAATCCACTGAATCAGACTATATCCATCTTGCAAATCGTTGGCGGGGTTTTCATCGGCGTTTACGTTCCGGATATAAGGCACCATGTCCATTCGTAGTCCATCAATGTGGTACTCTTCTAGCCACATCAAGGCATTGTCCCGAATGTATTGGCGCACTTCCGCACGGCCATAATCAGGGCGGGTATCTCCCCACGGGGTTTTGGCGCGCCAATCGTTATAAAAATAAATACCGCCCATTCCATTTTCCTGCCAGCCATCAAACTGCCACAAGTCCATATCGGTCGGGCCAAAATGATTATAAACCACGTCAAGTATCACCGCGATTCCAGCGGCATGAGCAGCCTTGACCAACGCTTTCAGCCCTATGGGGCCGCCGTATTCTGATTCAACCGCAAAGGGATGCGCTGGATTATAGCCCCACGAATGCCCCCCAGGAAACTCCGCCACGGGCATAATTTCGATGGCATTGATGCCCAAAGCTTTCAAATAATTGAGGCGTTCGATGACCCCATAAAAATCCCCTGGCTTTCCTTTTTCCTTAACGTTGAAGGTCCCGACGTGGAGTTCATAAATCACCATCTCATTCCAATCAGGAATACGAAAATCGTCATCGTCCCAATCAAAAGCAGGGTCATGAATGATGCTATTACCGATTGAATTGGTCAATTCTTTGGCATAAGGGTCGTTTTTTATCAATTCTCCAGCCTTTGTTTTCAATACATACTTGTATTGCTGTCCAGTGGCTGCTTCGGGTACTTCTACCGACCAATAGCCGTTTTCTTCCCGCACCAAGGGAACAGAACTTCGGGTCCAGTCATTGAAGTCGCCCATAACAAATACTTTCTTGGCGTTGGGAGCCCAAACCCTAAACGATACTCCTTTTTCCGTGGCAATTGCCCCCATACCGGCGACTTCGCTTTTAGGATACTTTGCTACAGATTCGATTTCCATGGTTGTGTAGTATTTAACATAAGGTTTTGATAATTACACCCTAAAATCTAAAATCTCATGCCAAATAAGTTCCCTTCTGAAAGTGGGGAAACCACCTCAGAAATGGGAAAAATTTCCCCATACGCCCTAAACCGTCGATTTCCCTGTGCGTTTTTTCTTAAAAAGTGACTTTACTTCGTTGGTTGTATCATTGATAGTATCCACCACTTCGCGTTCGATTTGTTGTACTTTTCGGCTTTTTACAGCACGTTCCTTTGAGATTTCTGGCTCGCCCATCAAGTATCCATACGGTTTTAAGTAATCCACCGCATCAAAAACCACCTTAATGATAGCCGTAAGTGGCAGCGCCAAAGCTAGCCCAGCAATACCCCATAGAGAGCCGCCTAAAAACAAGCTAACAATGGCTACCAAAGGATTAACACTTATTTTTGAACCCACAATGTAGGGGGTGATGACGTTTCCTTCGAGCATTTGTACAAAGAAGAAAATACCCGCTACACCCAACCCATACATGGGGGAATCCTTAGTGACGAGCGCAACGACAATGGGAAGAACAGAGCCAATCAAAATACCTATGTAGGGAATAATCAGCAACATTGCCGCCAGAAAACCAAAGAAGATTGCCGACGGAATTCCCAAAATTAACAACCCAATCGAATTGAGGGTACCCACGATAAGCGTCACAATAAACAGCCCTGATAAGTAGCTGTGTACCA
>JAIXPV010000679.1 GCA_027486105.1 Runella sp.
AACCCTAGTCAAGCTGCTCACTCGCTTATATGACCCCACCGAAGGGCGTATTCTGCTCGAAGGACGCGATTTGCGTGAGTATGAATTAGGAGAATTACAGCACCACATTGGGGTTATTTTTCAGGATTATATCCGCTTAATGATGACCGCGCAAAGCAATATTGCCGTGGGAGATATTGACGAACTCAACAACCTAGACCGCATTGCAACGGCGGCCGACCGCAGCTTGGCGTCGGCGTTGATTAAACGTTTTCCTGATGGTTTACAGCAGGTGTTAGGGCGGCATTTCAATGGGGGCGTGGAACTTTCGGGGGGCGAATGGCAAAAAATCGCCCTTGCCCGGGCCTACATGAGAGATTCCGAATTACTGATTTTGGATGAGCCTACCGCATCCCTCGATGCCCGGGCCGAATATGAAGTTTTTCAGCGGTTTGCGGAGTTGACCAAAGGGAAAATGGCGCTCTTGATTTCGCACCGTTTTTCTACCGTTCGCATGGCCGACCGTATCATTGTGATTGAAAACGGCCAACTCATCGAATCGGGAAGTCATGAAAATTTGATGGACCAAAAAGGCCGCTATGCCGAACTGTTTCAGTTACAGGCTAGGGGATATCTGTAATAAAATTTTGATTTTGCCTTTTCAGAAAAGCGTTATATCTTTGAAGAAATAACGCTTTTCTGAATGAGACTTGGGCGCTTCATAACGTTTATGGGGGTTTTTGCAATGTGCTTCGGCGTTGGTGCACAGACGCAGGATACCACCTCTTTACAAAACCGTATTTTTCGATTAGAAGAAGTAGTTATTTCGGCTTCGCGTTGGCAAGAAAGTCTGTTGAAATCTCCCGTAAGTATTGAAAAAGTTACGATGCAGGATTTTCGCGGTTCGGCGCAACCTTCCTTTTTTGACGCCCTCGAAAACATTAAAGGTGTTCACTTAATTGTGCCTAGTTTGGGGTTTAAAGTGCTTAATACCAGAGGTTTTGCCAATACCACAAACGTACGCTTTGCCCAGCTCATCGACGGAATTGATAATCAGTCGCCGCACATTGGCGCGCCCGTCGGCAATGCACTCGGGCCGAGTGATTTGGACATTCTGAACGTTGAAATTATTCCAGGAACAGCCTCTGCGCTTTATGGTATGAATGCTATCAACGGCTTGGCAAATTTCCAGACTAAAAGTCCTTTTGAGTATTTGGGGTTGAGTTTTCAGCAAAAAATAGGGGTGAATCACCTGAATGATAAGGGTATAACGGCCAAGTTGTTCAATGAAAGCAGTGGGCGTTACGCCCACGCTTGGAACGACCGTTGGGCCTTTAAAATCAACGGGACGTTTACCAAAGGCTACGATTGGCAAGCCACCGACCGCACCGATATTTCCCCCAACATCAATGCCTCTGCGGGGCTGGTGGGGGCCGACAATCCCGCTTTCGACCCCGTAAGTAGCTACGGCAATGAATCGGCCAATCGGCGTACGCTGTCTTTGGCCAATCGCAATATTGTCGTGGCGCGCACTGGTTACCAGGAATCGGACGTGGTTGATTATCATTTTCAAAACCTAAAGGCTGATGCTGGACTGTATTTCCGTCCTACGAAAGCCGTTGAACTGAGCTACACCTATCGAATGGCGTACCTCAATAATGTCTACCAACGCTCAAATCGCTTTCAGTTGGCCAACTATTTGTTGCAACAGCACGCCTTTCAACTACGCGGTAGGGCGTTTCAGATGCGGGCGTATGTTACGTCCGAAAATACGGGAGAGTCTTATAATCTTCGCTCAATGGCCGAGAATATTGACCGTGGGTATAAGTCAGATAATCAATGGTTTGTCGATTTTCAAACGCGTTTTAGGCAGGTACAAAACCAATCTCCCTTGGCTGATGCCTTGCGTGAAGCCCGCACTTTTGCCGACGCGGGCCGTCCTGAGCCAGACACGGAGGCTTTTACGAATAGTTTGACTCGTTTGCGAGCTATCAACAATTGGGATATAGGCGCGGCGTTGCGGGTAAAGGCCAATCTCTTCCACGCCGAAGGACAATGGAACCTGACGGAAGAATGGCTTGAAAAATGGCGAAAACACACAGGGATTGAAATTTTGGCGGGCTTTGACCACCGCACCTACGCCATTGTGCCCGACGGAAATTATTTCATTAATCCAGTCAGTGATAGCCAAAATCTGACGTATGGAAAAACGGGTGGATTTGTGCAAATCACAAAGATACTTTTTGGCGAAAAACTCAAACTCGGGGCTACGCTACGCGTCGATAAAGCCGATTATTTTACCACCAAACTTAATCCGCGTTTTACGGCGGTTTATTCCCCCATCCAAAACCACCACTTTCGGGCGTCATACCAAAGCGGGTACCGTTTTCCGAGCATTTTTGAGGGTTTTTCCAACATCAACAGCGGTGGCGTGAAACGGGTGGGTGGCTTGCCGGTGATGTCGCAGGGAATTTTTGAGAACTCCTATATCCGCACGTCGATTGATGCATTTCAGGCGGCGGTAAATGCGGGTGTGAACAGGTTGGGCGTAAGCAAACGTGATAGTTTGGTCAAAGCCAACCTCGGACTTCTGCAACGCAATGCGTATACCTACCTCCGCCCAGAGTTTATTCGTTCTTTTGAAATCGGCTACAAAGGACTGTTTTTTCAGAAACGATTATTTATAGATGCAGACTTTTATTACAATCGTTACCAAGATTTTATGGCGCAGGTAGAAGCCAATATTCCGAATGTTTCTACGCCTGACTCGCTGGACTATGTCATGCTCGACCGCTCCAAACAGCAGCGTTATCGCCTCTGGACCAATTCCAAAACCATTGTTCGTAATTACGGGGCAAGTCTTGGCGGTCGGTATCGGTTTGCACAAGGGTGGTTGGTGGCCGTCAATGCTACTTACACCCAACTCGACCGCAAAGAAGCAAATGACGGTTTAGAAGATGGATTTAATACCCCCAAATGGATGACCAATGTCTCCGTTAGCCACGCCAATTTGTTTAAAAATATCGGTTTTGGACTTAGTTACAAACACCAA
>JAIXPV010000203.1 GCA_027486105.1 Runella sp.
AACTTGCCACATCGGCATCGGTTTGTTTAAAAATTGCGTGTTCTTTGCTGGCCAACGTCAGGTCACAGACAACATGCAAGCTATGTCCACCACCTACGGCCCAACCTGGTACAACCGCAATCACGGGTTTGGTCATAAAACGGATTTGGCGTTGTACTTCCAAAATATTGAGGCGGTCGCGGCCATCTTCGGCGCGATAGCCACCTTTTTGACGGGCTTTTTGGTCTCCTCCCGAACAAAATGCCCAAATGCCATCTTTAGGAGAAGGCCCCTCACCCGACAACAATACAACCCCTACTTTGGGGTCGTGGGTAGCATCACCAAAGGCATCGAGGAGTTCGAAGGTAGTTTTGGGACGGAAAGCGTTGCGCACTTCAGGGCGGTTAAATGCGATGCGAGCTACTCCGTCGCATTTTTTGTAAGTAATATCCGTATATTCTTTGGCCGTAATCCAGTTTGGCATAGCGATGGTTTTTTTCTACAAATTATCGGTTTAAAAAATAGTTTCTAAATAAGTGCATCTCTTGGATTTCTACCGCTACGTATTTCTCAAAAATCACATCGCCCACCTGCGAGCGCAACGCGGAGATACCCACATCAATCAGACGCAGCCCCTGCTCGGTCAGCAAAATATTATCAAAGGCCAACCCACCAATATCCGAGGGGCGTTTGAGGTCTCGGTGTACGAAGCCCGCTTGGTGCAAAGCGCGGAGTCCATCCTCAAACACATCAAGCCATAGTTCGCGTATTTCCACTTCGTAAGCGCGGTAGTCCATTGGGCGAAGACGTTCCATCACCAACATTTCAGCTTGTAAGTCTTCGTTATAATCCAAACGGATAAACTTGACTATCAAATCATTCACTGTATTGGCAAACTTCATTTTTTCGGCTTCCGAGCCAATATCCGAGCGGGTATCACCCGTAAACAGCTTGGCTACTTCCGTATCTGAAAGCACAATCACGGTGTTATTGGCACCCGACGAAAGTTTACGGGGGTATTTCATGGTTATCATTTTTTATGGCACGGGATCATACCCATGCCCACCCCACGGGTGGCAACTTGCAATGCGCTTGAGTCCCAACCAGCCGCCTTTCAATGCCCCGTGTTTCTGAACGGCCTGAATCATGTAGTGCGAGCAAGTCGGGGTATAGCGGCACGAATTAGGCAGATATGGCGAAAGCGCCACCTGATAAGCCCGTACAATGAAGATGAGGATGGTTTTCATAGTTGGATTAAGTCCCTCTCCGATGTGGAGAAGGATTTAGGACGGTCCGCCGCGCGGTGAGGCTTTTACCACAATTGGCTCGGGTACTTCCCCTCCTCATGCAGTTTTTTCAATGCCGCCTGCACGGTGGGTTTATCTTCTGGATAGGTAACACCAAACCATTCGGAAGCATTAGGGATGACTTTAAGCTTACCTAAGCCACTCTTAATCAAATGCGTAGCAACCACTGGAATATAAAACTCCGCTTTGGGCGCATTATAGTTATTGCGGGCATAATCCGAGAAAAGCGTCTGGGTAATGGGGAATACAGAGGGCTTAAAACCCCAAAAATTCATCGAAACTGGCGTTTCGGGGCCAAGTTCGGTAAGCTCGCCGCTTTCTTCAAAATAGATTTTCCCTTCCTGCGGGAAGATTTTCGTGCGCTCCGTCACCACGTCCAAATAACCTTCATCGTTGACTTCACACACCCCCCGCGAAACGGTGCCGTTTTCCGAAAGTGTCTTTTTTACTTGGTACGCAATCAGTGTATGCTCGCTGTCGTCTGCGCTGGTATTGAGAAAGTCTGCCACAAGTTGAAAGGCTTCGAGGCCGTAAAAATCGTCGGCGTTGATGATGGCAAAAGGCGTTTGGGTTTGTTCCCAGCCGCAGAGCATGGCGTGGCCCGTTCCCCAAGGTTTGGCGCGTTCGATTTCCCCCAACTCCACGGGCACGTAGCTTTGGAAGCCCTGAATGGCGTAATCGTAGTCAATTTTTCCTTTGAGTTTGGGACCAAATACTTCCTCAAAATCAGCACGAAGTTCTTCGCGAATAATAAAGACAACTTTGCCAAAACCAGCCCGGATGGCATCGTAGAGGGAATAATCAATAATTGTTTCGCCGTTGGGGCCGAACTGGTCTAATTGTTTGATTCCGCCGTAGCGGCTACCCATGCCAGCGGCAAGTATTAAGAGAGTGGGTTTCATCGAGTTAAATTATGGTGACTGAATTACTTCTTTTGAGCTTTAAGCGTCACATCACAGGCATCGGCTACAGATTCTTGCTCATCTCCAGCATTCGATTGACGGATTCGTAGGCTTTCAGGCGTGTATCTTCGGGTACGGTGATTTCTGGTTGCTCATACAGCAGGGCGTTGTACAGTTTTTCGACGGTGTTCATTTTCATATACGGGCACTCACTACACGCGCAGGTGTTGTTTTCGGTGGCGGGGGCGGGAATGATTTTCTTGCCCGTTCCTGCCGCTGCCTGTTTCATTTTATGCAAAATACCTGCTTCAGTAGCTACAATAAACTCATCGTGAACACTTTCACTCACAAACTTCAAGATGGCCGTGGTAGAGCCTACAAAATCTGCTTGCAAAAGAATGTTGTCTTTACATTCGGGGTGCGCAACCAACAGCGCATTCGGATATTTTTCACGCAATGCCTTCAATTTCGCCTCCGAAATATCCACGTGGACGATACAAGCCCCGTCCCAAAGCACCATGTCACGGCCTGTTTTTTTGGCTACGTACCGCCCTAAGTTGGCGTCAGGCGCAAAGATAATTTTCTGGTCTTTGGGCAATTGCTCCACAATCTTGACGGCATTGGACGAGGTCACTATGATGTCGGACAATGCCTTGATTTCGGCCGAACAGTTGATATAAGAAAGTACCAAATGGTCGGGATATTGTGCTTTGAAGGCCGCAAACTTATCAGCGGGGGCCGAATCGGCCAATGAGCAGCCCGCGTTCAGGTCAGGAATCACAACTTTTTTCTCTGGACTGAGGATTTTAGCCGTTTCTCCCATGAAATGTACGCCGCAAAAAACAATCATGTCGGCGGGGGTAGCCGCGGCCTGCTGTGAAAGCCCGAGGCTATCGCCGATGTAGTCGGCCAAATCCTGAATGGCACCATCTACATAATAATGCGCCAAAATAACGGCATTTTTTTCTTTACGAAGCCGATTGATTTCTGCCACTAAATCTACTTCTGGCGCAACTGCTTCGCGCACGTATCCATATTTTTGTACTTGTTCAAGGATTTCCATTTTCGTCTGATATTTGGCCCAAACTTACGCAATTTGTTTTTTGATTTTAAGCAGATTTTTGGGTTTTTGGGTTGTTAGTCCTAACTTAATGACTACTTTGCTGATTATTTAACAAAACCACACCTCTAAAAATGCCTTGGGCAAAATATATTTCAGTTGTATTGGCAAGCATGGTCAAATTTGTAGCAGGCCCCTTGGCAGGCCTGGCACTCAGCCTAAGTTGGTGGGAAACGGCCATTTGCACCGTGGTGGGAATGATGCTCAGCGTGGTTATTTTTGTGTTTTTGGGTAGCGCCATTCAGCAATTAATGGCCCGCTATCGGAAGACCCAACCCCGCCTTTTCAGCAAGCGTTCTCGGTTGGCGGTGAGGGTATGGAAGAAATCAGGGATGACAGGCATTGCCTTGCTTACGCCTCTACTTTTTACGCCCATCGGGGGTACGTTGATTGCCGTGTCGTTCAAAGTACCGCGTCTGACCGTCATTGCTCAGATGCTACTCTGGGGCACGATTTGGGGCGTTATCATGTCGTTTGGCCTATATCAATTTCGGAGTCTTGTATAGCAAGCACTTTTGAAAGAAACGGTCCGACGGTTCAAGACCGTCAGAAACCGTATATTTCGGTTTGAGGATTAAGCAAAAATTGCGTTGGCACTCAACTCAAATTCAGGAAGAATCGGCTTGGCCGAACATATATCATCATCGGTGCAGATTTGTACTTGCTTACGTGAAGTGTAGACATGAACTGTTTTATTTTCAGGATAAATCAACCACAGGACTTTTACTCCTGCTTTAAAATATTCAGCCGTTTTTTCTTCGACTTTGTTGGCGTTGTCATTTCCAGAAATAATCTCTATCACAAATTCTGGTATTTCATCTTCACCTAGTTTCGTTCTTTTTATTTGCTCTTTAGAAAGATATGCTATATCGGGTCTTCTCATTTGAATACCAGTAAGCTGTACATCATATTCTGAAATCAAAGTACCTGATTTCCAAAAGCCTTTTTCAATAAAAAGCTGATTCAATACCTCGTAGATAAAAACCTGTGTTTTATTCATACCAACAAACTTGATAAGCTCTCCGTCATTCCATTCATATTTAAAGCCATCTTCCGGCTCCCAAACCATAAACTCATCCAAAGTTTTGGGCAGAACTGCAGTATCTCTTGCTTCTATCATTGGTTTACCTGATTATTTTATTCAAAAATAAAATATATTGGCCAGTTTCCAAAACATAGGAAACCAGCCTAGAATTTAAACGTTCAGCATAAACGATTTGGACGGAGGGCAGAGGTAAACCCTGCCTCTACCATTTATTTATCGCCTAAAATCACGGGTACGGTGCCTTTGCCGCCCATGATGATAATCTTGGCGTTGGGCGATGCAGCCAACTCTTTTTGGGCCTTGATTTGTTCATACTGCAACTGACGGTCGGTCAAACTTTCGGAAATAATGCGCTGATAATCAGAAATCCCCTGTGCTTCAACGCGCTTGCGCTCAGCTTCCTGTTTTTCTTTGCTCAACACAAACTGCATTTTCTGCGATTCCTGCTCGGCATTGATTTTTGACTCAATGGTTTTTTTGACCGATTCGGGTAGGTTGATGTTCCGAATCAAGACGTTTTCCAGAAAAATTCCACGGGCTTTAAATTCTTGTTCAATTTGCTGGGAAATACGCGCCTGAAATTCGTCTCTCTTGGAAGAATACAACGCCACCGCGTCGTAGTTAACGGCATTGTCTCGGATGCGTGTGCGGGTAATGGGACGAACTATTTTTTCAACGTAGGTAGGCCCGATTTCACGGTAAATTTTGGGGGCCTCTGAAGGAATGACCCGGTACAGGATCGTTAAATCTATTTCAACCTGAAGTCCGTCGGCGGTCAGGATACGAATGGCATCGTCGCCTGTTTTATCCCCTTCATCATGTACCGCCGACATGGTATAATTTTGGGTTTTGGTATCCAACAATGTAACATCCACGAGCGGGTTTACAAAGTTTAATCCACTGCTCAAAACAGTATTGCTTACTTTTCCAAATAGAGACTGAATCCCCACCGAACCCGCATCAACCTGCTTGATACACGACGTAAGAACCCCAAAAATGGCCAAAACAACGCCCACCACCTTTACAGGGCGGGAAAATTTGGCAAACGCCAACGATGGAGTATTGATTGAAAAACCTGCTATGACCAAAATCACTCCGATAACAATCAGAAACATAATAGTTTGGGTTTAAAATTCACCCACAAACGTACACGTTTTATGGTCTGATTGTACACTATATTGAGGATAGGCTACGGCACGCCGGAACTGGTAAAAAAGCAGGAAGAAAGGCAAGAGCCTAAACAATTTCTTTTACTACGGTGGGTTCTTTTTCTTTTAAAATTTTAGGTTTAATAATCAACCGTAGCGACTGGTCGTAGGTAGCGTAATTCCAGAGCCAGTTGATAAAAATCAACAGACGGTTTTTAACACCAACAATCGAAATAAGATGTACAAACATCCAAGTCAACCACGCAAAAAATCCCTGAAACTTCCAGAAAGGCAAGTCCACCACGGCCAGATTGCGGCCCACGGTCGCCATCGAACCTAAATCTTTATAAACAAACGGCTTCATTTCTTGTCCCTTCAGCATTCGTACCAGATTTTTGGCGAGCAATTCGCCCTGCTGCATGGCAGGCTGCGCCAATTGGGGGTGCCCATTGGGATATTTTTCATCGGTCATAAAAGCCAAGTCACCCAGCGCAAATATGTTTTTTGTGCCTTCTACCAGACTAAACTGGTTTACTTTTACCCGACCTCCCCGTACAATAGAAGCCACTGGAATACCCTCAATGGCGTTGGCTTTAACGCCTGCCGCCCAAATCAGGTTGTTGGTACGGATGCGGTCGCCCGTGTTAGTGGTTGCGTATTTTCCGTCAAAATCAATGATTCTAACGCCTAGACGCAGATTGACACCCAAATCAGTCAAATATTGCTTGGCTTTTTTAGACGCTTGGTCCGACATGACTTCCAGCACTTCGGGCGATGATTCGTACAAGTAAATCTGCATCGAATCGAAGTTCAATTCGGGATAATCTTTCGGCAGAATATGCCGTTTCATTTCGGCCAATGTACCCGCTACCTCCACGCCCGTTGGCCCGCCGCCCACAATCACTACGTTCATCAGGCCGTGACGTTCTTCAATGGTCTCAACACTCAAGGCATCCTCAAAATTTTGTAACATACGGTTACGCAGCGCCAATGCTTCCGAAACCGACTTCATGGGCATGGCGTTTTCGATCATGTTTTTCATGCCGAAAAAGTTGGTATCGGCGCCTGTGGCCAGCACCAAAAAGTCATATTCTACGGGGCCAAGTTTTGTTTCAATGACGTTGGACTCTGCATCAATTTTCACCACTTCCGTGACCCTAATATGAACGTTATTCTTCGATTGAAATACTTTACGCAGTGGAAAAGAAATAGAACTCGGCTCCAACCCCGCCATGGCTACTTGATAAAACAGCGGCTGGAATTGGTGGTAATTGTTTTTATCAATCAGTACAATCTGTAAATCAGAACGTTTTGAAAGCTCACGCGCAAGCACAAGCCCACCAAACCCCGCGCCTACGATGACGACGCGCTTGAGTTCAGTTTTGGGGAGATTGGGTGTCATTTTTAAATTGGCAGTTTATAGTCGGTAAGTCACGGCAAATCTGCCGAACTCTATTTTTTAAACACATCCAATCCAACGTTGGTTCGTTATTTGGTTATCACTTTCAACGCCCCTCTCACCCACTCGGCTTTTTCTTTCAGCTTTTCCAAATCACTGTCCGTCACGGTGATGTGGCCCATTTTACGGAAAGGCTTGGTGATTTTTTTGCCGTATAAAAACGGAAATACGCCATGGGTAGCCAACAACGCCTCCATTCCTTCATAATGCGCAAGGCCGGTATGACCTTCTTCACCGAGCAAATTGACCATAGCCGCAGGCGTATAGGCAGTGGTATCGCCCAGCGGGAAGTCTAAAATAGCACGCCAATGTTGCTCAAATTGTGAAGTAAAATTGGCCCGAATGGTATGGTGGCCGCTGTTGTGCGGGCGCGGTGCTACTTCGTTAATAAGCACTTGGCCGTCTTTGGTCAAAAACATCTCCACCGCCAAGAGTCCCACAATACCAATGGCCTGGGCGGTTTTTTTTGCTAATTCTTCGGCTTGTTTTTCGATTTGGGGTGAAATATCGGCGGGGGCAAAAAGATACTCGACTAAGTTGGCTTCAGGATGGAAAACCATTTCGACCGTTGGAAATGTAGCTACTTCTCCCCTTTCATTTCTGGCCACAATCACGGCCAACTCTTTGTCAAAGTCAACAGCTTTTTCCAGTAGCCCTGGCGCGTCAAACGCCTTGTTAAAATCAGCGGCTGATGCAATTCGCTGCACCCCTTTACCGTCGTACCCGTCTTTGCCTAGTTTGTGAAAAGCGGGCAAAAAATCAGCATAATTGCGAACATCAGCCCGATTTTCGGTCAGCACAAAATCGGCGGTAGGGAGGCCATGTTCACGATAAAATTGCTTCTGTAAGCGTTTGTCCTGAATCAATCGAATGACGTGCGGCTGCGGAAACACTTTTTTTCCTTGGCGTTCGAGGGCTTCCAATGCTTCCACGTTTACTTTTTCAATCTCAATGGTCAGCACTTCCACATCCTGCCCGAATTGATACACCGCGTCATAATCCTGCAACGAGCCT
>JAIXPV010000538.1 GCA_027486105.1 Runella sp.
ATAGACCCTCCTGCGGCCCAATTCTCCTACATTAATTTCAACAGTCTGCCGAGCAGTGGGGCTGCCGTTGATGCCGTCAACCGAAGCATCAATGTCCGGCCTGCCGATACTCCTCGAGGATGGACCGTTGGACTTCCCACATCCTTCAATGCAAGTTTTGATTATCATCACAAAGACCGTTTGTATGTCAATGCTCTTTGGGTGCAGGGCCTGCGCGGCAAAAACTATTTGGATATAAAACCACAATCGGTTTTTGCCGTAACGCCCCGTTACGAAACCAAATGGTTTGAAGTATCCACGCCTTTGGCGATGGTTGACAATTACCGGGTATTTACCGTAGGACTAGCCGCCCGATTCGGCCCAGTTATCATCGGAACCGACCATCTTGGAGGGGTTTTAGACATTGGTAAGCCCCAAGGGCTCGACTTTTACTTTGGGTTGTACGCTCCGTTTTTCCATCGCAAACCCGACGATCCAAACAAATGCTGGTATCAGCCTTACGAAAAATCCTCGCGTCGTAAACGATAATCCGCTTATGGAACCTCATGTCACCGCCGACCTTTCTCCCGAAGGAATCGCTACGATTACGTTTTTTCACCCTGCCCAAAATGCCATGCCCAGTTTTCTTTTGCGACAATTGGCCGAAACCATCCATGAAACGGGCCAAAATCCTGCCACAAAAGTCATTATTTTACAAAGCGGAGGCGAACGTACGTTTTGCGCGGGGGCAAGTTTTGACGAACTGACCGCGATTCAAACCGAAGAAGAAGGCTTGACTTTTTTTTCGGGCTTTGCCAACGTCATCAATGCTTGTCGCACGAGTACAGCGATTATTTTGGGACGAGTTCAGGGCAAAGCCGTGGGCGGCGGGGTAGGTTTAGCCGCCGCGACCGACTATTGTTTTGCTACCCAACACGCCGCCATTCGATTGAGCGAATTATTGATTGGAATCGGCCCGTTTGTTGTCGGGCCTGCCATTGAGCGCAAAATAGGAATTTCAGCCTTTTCACAACTTACGCTCAATGCTTATACTTTTTACTCTGCTACTTGGGCCCAAAATAAAGGTCTTTACACCGAAGTTTTTGAAACAATTGCCGAATTGGATACAGCCATCAGCGCCTTTGCACGCGCTCTTACCGCCTACAATCCTGCTGCTTTACAAGAATTAAAAAAAGTATTTTGGCAAGGAACCGAACATTGGAATACCCTACTGACCGAGCGCGCAGCCATAAGCGGCCGACTCGTGCTGTCGGATTTTACAAGATCGGCCATTGCACAAATGAAAGCAAAAAACCAATAAATCAGGGTCGAAACCGCAACTGAATGACCAATGGATAATGATCCGACTTGGTATACTTTCCCGTCTGAAACGAGACTGTTTCTAGTCGGTTGTTGATTAAACAATGATCAATCGGAATCAGCATGAGTGGTATCCAAACGGGCCAACTTGGATGAAGTCCAAACCCTTCGCGGCAATTGGTTAGCCCTGACTTCGTCATGAAATCTTGGTAAATAACCGACCACGGTGTAATGTTTAAATCACCAATCACAAGCGTCGGATTTCGTTCTTTGGCTACCAATGCGGCAATGTGCTCCAATTCTTGATTACGGATTATAAAATCTACTTCCTTAATGGGGTTATAGGCATGGCACGCAATGATAGTCAAAGGGTTATTTTGGACAACCGTCGTCAATCGCATCAATCCTTTCACGGCAAAAGTCGCCGCAGAATCAACCACAATCGGCTTGCGACTTGCCACAAATACCTCAGTGTCATTTTTGGCAAAAACCACAAAAGAATACGGATATTCTTGCGCAAACGTCTTTTTCAAATGCGCGATAAGCGGCGGTGTGGCTTAAAAAAAAAAAAAAAAATCGGGTTTTTCTTCCCGAATTTGTTGGGTAACCAGCGAATAATCATGATTCTTGAAAAGAACGTTGGCGTGATACACCTTAAAATCAGCTTTATTTTGAGAAGCTGCTTTTGACTGGAATAACCAATCTTCTATCAACCAAGCATTTCCTAAAAACACCGCTAAACTCAGGGCGGTCAATGCCCATTGCTTCCGCCGAAGCTGCCAAATGGCTAATATCAAACCTAAAAAGCAGTATTGAACCCGGAAGCTGGAAAAATGATCAAACCAACGGCTGTATTCACCCAAATATCCTACTAACGAGGCAAAAAGCACCAACCAAGGAGCGTATTGTAAGGTTTGTTTCAGTACTCGTACCATTCACCCCACCATTTTTGTAATTGTTTACGAATTTCATTTTCCCGGGCATTTTGTCCTGGTTGGTACAAAACGGTACCCTTCAGCTCGTCGGGCATAAAGTTCTGGGCCGCAAAATTCCCTGGGTGATTATGAGAATATTGGTAGTTTTTACCATAACCGATCTCTTTCATCAACTTCGTAGGGGCGTTGCGCAGGTGCAGCGGCACGGGCAAATGCGCAGTTTGTTCGGCCAACGCCAACGCCTCATCAATGGCCAAATAACTCGCATTACTTTTGGGCGAAGTAGCCAAATACACCGCCACCTGCGACATAATGATGCGAGACTCAGGATAGCCAATCACCTTAACGGCCTGAAAACAGGCATTGGCCATGATTACCGCCGTCGGATTGGCGTTTCCAATGTCTTCAGAAGCCATAATCAACATACGCCGGGCGATAAAATCGGGCTCCTCCCCCGCTTTTATCATTCGAGCCATCCAATAAAGGGCCGCGTTGGGGTCACTTCCCCGCAGCGATTTGATAAAAGCTGAAATAATGTCGTAATGTTGCTCCCCCGATTTATCATAACGCGCCATATTTTGCTGGGCTACTTCGGTCACCATTTCATCGGTAATCGCAATGAGCGACTCCTGACTGTGTGCATTAACCACCAATTCCAGCAGATTCAACAGTTTTCGTCCATCCCCACCCGACAATCGCAACAGGGCATCGTACGACTCAAACTGAATATTTTTGGTCTTCAAATCTTCGTCTTTCTCCGCCGCTTGGTGCAGCATTTTTATTAATTCTTCTTTTCCGAGTGCTTCTAAAATATATACCTGACAACGCGACAGCAACGCCGAATTGATTTCAAAGGAGGGATTTTCGGTGGTTGCGCCAATGAGGGTAATTTGCCCCTTTTCGACGGCGCCAAGCAACGCATCCTGTTGGCTTTTGTTGTAGCGATGAATCTCATCAATAAACACCACGGGTGAAAAAAGACCCGAAGGGCGCGCCAAAACATCCCGCAACTCTTTCACCCCAGAGCTTACCGCGCTCAAACTGTAGAGGGTACGTTTGGTAGATTCGGCAATGAGAAGCGCCAACGTTGTTTTTCCTACACCCGGCGGCCCCCACAAAATCATGGACGGCACCAAATTGTTTTGGATAGCCCGTCGTAAAGCACCGTTGGCCCCCAACAATTTGGGTTGGCCGATAAAATCATTGAGCGTGCGCGGGCGCATACGTTCGGGCAAGGGAGCAAGCATAGCATCGGCAGTTAATGGTGGGCACAAAAATACGAATGCCTGTATAAATCTATCCTAGGAGTCTTCCAAACTTCCTATTATTTTTGGCTACTCTTTACTAAAAAAAATGAACAGTTACCGAATTGCCACCCCTAACGACATTGAAACAATCGCTAACCTACACGCATTAAGTTGGCAAAACAGTTATCGCGGGATGCTTTCAGATGATTATCTGGACAACCACGTCTTAGTGGATAGGATTCAGGTTTGGACGCAGAAAATAAATGAGCCTCCTGCTAATCAAATTATTTTTCTCAAAGAAATAGACAATATCGTCGTTGGCTTTGTGTGCGCTTACGGAAGTCAAACCGATGAATTTGGGACATTTATTGACAATCTTCACGTACTACCTTCTTTTAAAGGACGGGGAATCGGCAGAGATCTGATGCAACAAGTGTCTGACTGGAGTCTTCAACATTTCGACCAACCCAAACTCTACTTAAAAGTCCTCGAAGACAACCACTCAGCCCGATTTTTTTACGAAAAAGTGGGTGGTGAAAAACAAGCCCTGTTTTCAGACATGATGCCAGGTGGGAACAATGTTCGTGTTTGGCGGTATGTATGGAAAAAATTTCAGCCTATCTAAAATAACCGAGGTAGCATAAAATGACCACCATGCTATTAAGTAAGTAGGCAGAAACCCAAAAAAACGCCCGTAGAAATTCATCCACGGGCGTTGGCCTAAATATCATATTAAAACAAAATTCTTTTAAACGCTACACGATTACGCGCTCCATCGACAGTTGTTTTTTCAAGCTGGTCAACGCGCCAAATACGAGGTTATACACCGATTGGATATTGATTTTCATGAAGTTAGAAATTTCTTCGTTGGTCATATTAACGTAGAATTTCAGGAAAATCGCTTCGCGCTGACGGCGG
>JAIXPV010000534.1 GCA_027486105.1 Runella sp.
CATTCATGAGGTATACAGGTCAAAGCAGGATGGGAAAGACGGAGCGAAGTCGTTTATTCATCAATATAAAGTAAGAGGAGCCTGGTAGAATGACTTTTTGAGATTTGTAAAAAGAGGTAAATATGAAAAAAATTAAAAAATATTTAGAAAAAATAGGATTAAAAACCATCTTTTCTGCCATTGGTATATTAGAAGGTCGTTGTACCCATAAAAATCAACGTTTTCAGCGCCGTGTACTATTTTTAACAATTTTTCTGTGACAGCACATCATCCAAATAATGGCCTTTGGAACGCTTTTCGGGAAGGCGATCTGTGTGCATTTAAGCGCATTTATGAGTTGTATGCCAAAGAGTTGGTAAGTTATGGCTATAAAATAACGACAAATGTTCAGTTGGTCGAAGATAGTATTCATGACCTTTTCATTGAACTGTGGCAAAGCCGCAACAACCTCAGTGAGACGGATTCTATTCGCTTTTATTTGTTTCGGTCGCTTCGCAATAAAATCAACCGCGCTCAACAGCGAGATGTTTTTTATCAAGCTGTGAGCGTAGAGGGAATAGATGGTACTTGCGAGGAAGATACATGCGAAAGCCGGCTGATAAAGGATGAAAGCCAGGAACAGCTTTTGCGCCAACTCAAGCAAGGATACGGACGCCTAAGCCCCCGCCAGCAGCAGGCTATTGATTTGCGTTTTACACATCACTTCAGCAACGAAGAGGTGGCGCACATTATGGGGGTCAATTATCAATCAGCTTGTAAATTCATTTACACCGCGCTCAAAACCCTGCGCGAAGCAGTACGTATTTTTTCAATCATCGGTATTTTTATTTTCAATACCATACCCTGAGCATAGGCATTACACTCTATATCCACTACCATTTTCTTGAATTTATTTTTTTACTAACCTAGATGGACTATTATCAATATACCGCCGAAGATTTTGCCGCCGATGACTACTTTAAGGAATGGGTATGTTGTCCTACGGCCGAAAATGATGCCTTTTGGCAGGGCTTTTTACGGGATTGCCCCGAGCGCTATTATCAGATAGAAGAAGCGCGGCGGCTCATTGAGGGGTTAAACCAAATTTGTCCTGCTCCAGAAGCGACCCAGTTAGTCCCGGTGATTTGGGCGCGGATTGAGAATACCTTACATGAACAGTCAACGGAGCGCATACATAGACCTCAGCGTTGGTACGTTCCTGTTTTATCCATTGCGGCTACTCTTGTGGTGCTGATTGCGGCGGGGTGGCTGTTTTGGAGTCGTTCTACTCCGTTGGAGATTCCCGGAGTATTGGCCGTTGCGCAAGCCGAATGGGTGGAGGCAGTCAACGGAGCCGATAAGACAATGCTACTTCAACTGTCGGATGGGAGTATAGTTAAACTGGAAAAAAACAGCCGACTTAAGTATCCTGTTGAGTTCGATGATTCAAAAAGAGAAGTGCATTTGGAAGGGGGCGCTTTTTTTGAAGTACAAAAAAATCCGAAGCGTCCGTTTTTAGTGTTCTCTAATGGCTTGGTCACTAGGGTTTTAGGTACAAGTTTTCACGTAAAAGCCTACCAGAAAGACCCAAATGTAACGGTGGCGGTAAAGTCGGGACGGGTTTCGGTGTATGCCGACCAGAGCGATGCCCAGCAAGACCCTGAAGTGAAGGGTGTTGTACTGACCCCCAATCAAAAGGCGGTTTTTAACCGGGGCGAGTCCACTATCAGCAAAGTATTGGTCGAGGCTCCGCTGTTGCTGTTACCCCCCGTCGAAATGGCCCGGTTTGTATTTGAAGCGGCCCCTGCTACGGAGGTATTTGCAGCCTTGGAAAAATCGTATGGGATAAAGGTAGTTTTTGACGAAGAAGTACTCAAAGACTGCACCCTGACCATTAACCTGACCGACGAAAACTTGTTTCAAAAACTTGAAGTAATCTGTAAAGTGTTGGATGCCAGATATAAATTGATTGATGGACAGGTGATTATCTACAGTAAAGGATGTTGATTTGTAAAATGCCCTGAGTAAAAGAGAATATTTTTCTAATAAAAAACGCACCATTTGTTATATAGAATACTACCTAAACAACAAAATGCTTCTTTAACCTTTAACAATTTTATGTCTATGAAGAGTCCGTCGTTTTTCTCCTGACAAAAAAAAACATCAGCAGTGGTCGCACACCGCTGATGCCGTTGCCTCCCTGTGATTTTGACCGATCAGCAAGCGCCTGTAAAGACGTGCAGGAGGAGTTTTTGCTCAAATTATTCACAAAAACAATCAAAACTAATGAAAAAAACGGTACGTTTTAAACCCCTTGTGTATCATCTCATGAAAATATCGTTGATACAATGTGTGTTGGCAGTGATCTTTACGGGTATCTCTTTAGCCCGGGAGGCCGGCGCGCAGGAAATACTCCAGCAAAGAGTGACCATTAATGTTGAGAATCAGGACGTACGAAAGGCGTTGACGGTGATTGAAAAGCAGGTCAAAATACGATTTGCGTATCGCCCCATTACGCTTCCTTCCAATCGAAAAATTACGCTTAGCGCTTCCAATGAGCCGTTGGTGGAAGTGCTCGGTAAACTGATAAAACCCCTTCATTTGAGGTATGAAATAATTGGGAATCAGATTATTCTGACTCCTGAAAAAGAAGCCGCGCCAGTTGTTACGCCTGCGCCAAAGGTAGTGCCGATAGAAGCAACGGCTCCTGTGGTTCGTAAGATATCAGGTGTTGTTACGGACGAGACCAATGCAGGATTGCCTGGCGTGAGTGTGGTGTTAAAAGGTACACAGCGTGGTACAACGACCAATTCTGAAGGTCGTTTTGACCTTGAAGTACCCGACAACAACGCCGTACTTGTGTTTAGTTTCTTGGGTTATCTGACGCAAGAATTGACCGTAGGCGCGCAAACCCAGTTGAATATTTCGCTCAAAGTAGATACCAAATCGTTGGAAGAGGTAATCGTGGTGGGTTATGGTGTGCAGCGCAAATCAGACTTGACAGGAGCCGTGGGAACCGTAAAAGGAGAAACCCTTCAGGAGCGCCCGTCGGCCTCTTTGAATCAGGCCCTAGGGGGGCGTATTACGGGGGTGAATGTATCGGTTAACTCAGGTCGCCCGGGTGGTCGTGCCAACATTCGTATCCGGGGAAATACCTCCGTGAGTGTGGCCAACAACCCTTTGTATGTCATTGATGGTGTGATTTTGAACGCCACTGATTTGGCCAACGGAAGCACGCCGATTGATTATATTAATCCCAACGATATCGCCTCAATTGAAGTATTAAAAGATGCCTCTGCTACTGCTATTTACGGTGCACGCGGTGCAAATGGCGTTATCTTGGTGACCACCAAGCGTGGTAGTCAGGATGGAGGTCGTATTAGTTATGATACGGATTTCAGCGTGGGGACATTACCCCGCAAAATCCCTTTGCTCAATTCGGAAGAATTTTTGAGAACGGAAGAAATTGCGTATCAAAATGCCAAGAAATACGATCCTGTTGGTTGGGCTGGTGGCAAGTACGTGAATCCAGTGACCAAGCGCACCAATCCTTTGTTGTTTGATGCAAACGGTAAGCCGCTTTACAACACCGATTGGCAGGACGAGTCGTTCCAAAAAGCATTTACTCAAAACCACCAACTTGCGTTTAGCGGTGGCAACGCCCGCGATAACTTTGGCTTGTACCTCGGGTACCGCAACGAAGATGGTTTGATGAAAGAATCGTGGCTCAAACGCTATTCGGCTCGTTTTGTGATGGATAGCCAAATTAAAAAATGGATCAAGGTAGGCGGTTCGCTCA
>JAIXPV010000163.1 GCA_027486105.1 Runella sp.
AGTAAGGGTGGTGGAGTCAATTTATTCTATGAATTACACCGATACCGTCGAAAGTGCTCTTGATAATTTATACGGCAAAAAGAAGCTTTCGAGTGAAGAAAAGCTGCAATTGGAATTGTGGGTGTTTGACGCGCTTGATAGGGTTGATGACCTACTCAGGGGTGACTACAAAGGCAATATCTATTTCCAAAATGCCTTTGATTCATTGCGTATAATCAACGATATGTTACACCAGTTACCCCGAACTAAGGATGAAAAACAATTTGAAAAAAATCGTGCTGATGAGTCTGCCAAAAGAAGAGTTGTCGCAAAGGATACAGCAAAGCCAGCAGCGCAGGCAGAACCCCAAGCCAAGCCAGCCGAACAGCCAGCCGCCCCAAAACCAGTAAATGAAGTTCCCGCTGATGTCATTTTGCAAAATGACCTAGTGGACTACATTGATAGTCACAAGGCCATCTTTGAGCAGCCTCGAAAGAATGACCGTGACAGAGCAGCTATGGATGTTATCATGGGTAGAATTAGAAGTGTAGCAAAAGTGCTTGGTTATGAGGTTGTTATGACAAAAAAAGGGGTATTGGTCAATGACAAAAATGGCAAAAAAGTCCGTCGTATCGGAATAAAACAAGACCCCTCCACTTTCTACACTGTCGATGATCTAACCATTGATGAGTTGGCAATATACGAAAGCCTAAAAACTTGGTTCGTTAAACAGTACCCCAACTACGCCAAAGCCACAGGGGAGTATATGGGTATAGCCTTTGATTTTGGAAAGGAGGGCGTCCGGGCAAATAATAATGTACAGGATGGTATCGAAAAAGCGATTGAAGATATTGAGGCTGGACGCAATTCGAAACGTGCTGACGGTTTCCTGAAATTTGTCAAGAGGGTTGCCCAATCAGGTGGAATTCCTTATTGGGAATCAAAGGCCAAAAATCAACGCCAAGAGCAGGTTTTACCATGGGCCGATGTAGCCAGCAAAGAAGCTGAAGATGTTTTCTCTGATGAGCAAGTAAATTCCTACAATAACTTCGTTTTAGACTGGTATAACGGCCAAATAACCGAGGAGGAACTTGATGTCGTAGAAGGTATACTGGATGAGTTTTTGGATACAACCGAAGAAGAAAATCCTATTTTTGACTACGACTTGTACCAGAGGGCTGTGGAGGGTACCTTCCCTTATGACAGAACCTCCATTTTTGAAGGACTGTCGCCAAAAATCGCGGAGTCAACCAAGGGGATGTTGGACTTTTTAGCGCAAGTTCAACAGGAAACCGACTTTTACAATGCTACCGAATTTCCACCTAAAACCGTAATCGAAAATGCCACTAACCAACTCGGAAATCAACAAAGTGCAGGGAAAGGCACACAAACAAATAGAGAGGGTGTCGAAAGCACTGTTTCAGATGACACTCGGACTCAAGAGGGCCAAGGGGATACCGACCCGGATGGCGACGCAGCGGACAATCCAGTTGCCAGACTCCAAAGTGGGAGTCCAAGTGGAGAAGAGTCGCCAGCGACAGCGGGAGAATCTGGACCCGAATCTGTAACTCCACAGTTCTTTTTCGTTGGTGGTGTAGCTGCCGGGGAGTTAGATGGAGAAATAAATTCATCCTACCAAGAAGCCAAACAGATGGTTTTGGATGGAAAATCGCGTCGGGCAATCTTGCGCCAAACTAACTGGTTGCTCGGGATGGATAACAAGTTGAAGTATTGGATTGATAACGCCAGCGCCAAATTCACTGGCACCATTCCTGACCGAAAAGGTTTGGCAAGGAGCGCTGAAAACGCAAGAAAATCAACTACCCTCGGAGATGTATTTGATTTTCCGCAGTTATATGAGGCTTATCCTGGGCTAAAAAATATGGGATTCGGGTTTTACTTTGACCCCATCAACCTTGACCAGTTAGGTGTAATTAAGATTGATGAAGCGGACAAAAGCGGCATCTTTATAAACCTAGCCCCAAAAAACAATCAGTATGAAAAAACGATTAAGGAAGAAGTCCAACACGCAATCCAAAGAATTGAGGGGTATGCGCGTGGTAGTAGTGTCGGAGCGTATCGACTGGCCACCGATTCAGGAGCATTTGGACAAGTACGGCTGGCCGACAATAACTTATCATCCCGAGAAGCTAAAGAGCAATTAGCCAATATTCTGTACAACAGAACATTAGGGGAAATCGAGGGTGATGTAGCTTCCGAAAACTCAGGCTTAGAGGGTCTTCGTGAGAAGGTAAGAAGTGGCCCATTTCTTGTCTACCTAACAAAAGATAGCCTTGACGGTGCTGTTATTCTGAACCAAGAAGATATTGCCAATTTTATAACCGATACCTCCCCCGACATTCCACAGTCTATTGTTGGTACTACAACAGGGCAGTCTTCCCAAGAAACTATCGCCTTTGCCAAGGATGTTGGGCAGGCGTTTCCGAATATTGAAATCGTTTCCGACCCTATCGAATATGACAGGGTGCTATCTGGTGCATTGCAAAAAACGGATATTGTTGGCAAAAACGGAAAAATACTGGGGTACACCTTGGACGGCAAGGTGTATATTGACCCCAGAAAAGCTACGGCCGAGGTTGCCATCCACGAGTTTGGTCACATTTGGGCCGACGTAGCCGAAACCGAATATCCAGAGATGCTTGATCGTGGATTGTCTATCATTGAAGGCAGTCAATACGAAAAAGACGTCAGGGCTAACTATCCGCACCTGACCAATAAGCGCATGATTCTCAAAGAGGCTTTGGCCACCGCCATCGGTCAGGAAGGCGCTAAATTACAGGGCTCTGTATTTGCCAGATTTGGCAAATGGATGAGACGGCTTTTTGTTCAGATGTCAGAAGTGTTTGGTTTTGAGGTAAGCCAAAAAACCAAGATTAAAGATTTTGCAGCCGAAATCGCGGGGGACCTAATGTCTGGCAAACCAATCTCCGAAATAACGAGCGAGGAGTTGGCAAAAATGCAGCCTGAAATTCAGGCCATGAAGCAGTTCAATAACAAATTTGCCACCCAGCAGGTAGGGCTAAAACTCACACCGAAAGAGGTGGCAGACCAGCTTTCAACCCTCAAAGCTTCTATCAAGTCTACGGAGGACAAGATTGGTATGGCCGAGAAAAAACGGAAACGACTCTCTCAACAACTTATTTCTGGCAAAGCAAAGCTGAGTGTTATTGAAAATATGCTCAAAAAGCCGAATATGAGTAAGCAGCTGAGGGATTTTTCCGAAAAGAAACGTGTATCATTTGAGCAAAGAATCCAAAAAGTTCAGGCCGACCTTTCTGCTCTGAAAGGTTACACCAAGCTGCAAAGGGATATGCTTTCGCAGAGTGAGGACATGAAAAAGCAGCTTGAAACTTTTGTGGGTAGTAGCTACCGAGTGATTGACTCCAATGGCGAAGCAGTTATGGTGCTCTCTTCCAGCGTTGATGCCGAGGACCAGATGGCAACCCAACAGCAGCTTAGGGAATCTCAGGCCGACAAAATGGGTGTTCTTGGAAAAACCCACAAGTCGGTGTTTCTCCGTATGGCAAGATTGTTGGAGCCCAGGGTTATTGCAGACTACCTGTTTCCTAAAGGCTCTACCCAGCATACAATCATGGATGAAACCGTGAGGTATCTCTCCAAAAAAGTGTCGCCCCTAAAAGTGAGGTCCCACGACACCATGGCTTCGCTGTTAAAAAAATACCAGAATATATCCACCTACAAAGGATTGGCCGACCTTGACCAAATGAAGAAGGATGGCCTGATTCTGACGGTCCAGTCTTCTGACGGTAGGGATGTAGAGATTCCGATGGACTACGCTGTAAAATTGGTAGATGACTACAAAACGGAAATGGAGGAATACGGATATTCAACCATCGTTTCTGACCAGCTGACTCCCAATGGTGAGGCTATCAAGACCAAGGGTGCGATGATAAAAGATTGGCGCAATCCCAAAAGGTATATACCTATCTCGCTTACCACAGCTGAGATGGATAAGCTGATTTCCACGATTGATACCGATTATGCCGAGTTGCAGAAGGAGATTCAGGACTATTACGCTTATACCTTACCCCTGCTTCAGGAGACGTATTTTGACTTGAATGCAGAGGATATGCCTCTGGCCAAAGCTTCGTACTACTCCCCACTTCGTTATGAGGCTGATATGCAGGAGGTCAATTTACAGGGCACTGGGCAGCTTTTAAGGGACATTTCAATCGTCAATAAACGGGAAGGGTTTGCGGGTACAAAGCAACGCATTGTGGTGGAATCCATTTTTGAGTCCCTGAATCGTTACATGAGGGGCGCGGAAAACTTTGTGCAAATGGCCCCAACGGTCCACAACTACAATATCCTGAAAACGACCACAGAGTCTTACATGAAGCAGCAGGGTATAAGCAAGTTCAACGATGTTATTGATGAGTTGACCCAGAAGTTCAATAACCCGATGAAGGACTTTGATCGACCAGGCTTGGAGAATACCAAAGAAATTTTGGGCGTGGATGTACGCAAGGCTACTGGCCTGGTAACGCTTGCTCGATTCGCTTTCAACGTGGCCTTGCCGCTCAAAAACTTTACAGGTTATACCGCAGGGTTTGGTCAGGGTGTGGTGGATGATAGGTACCTCAAGCAAGAGATGGGTTTTGTATGGCGAGTATTTGCCAATGGTTACGGAAGGCTCTTTAAGGCAATCCCTAACACGGTATCTTCTATTATGGGAGGAACACCCACCAATGACCCCTCCAAATTGGTAACTGATACCCTAGAAGAAATGTACGCCAATCCGGATGCGGGACCTATACTAGCTAGGGTGCTCAATGACATGATGCCAGATTTGACTACGGTGGAGTGGGCTACCATCTCGGCGGTCTCGGAGAATAACAACGTACGAACTGGGCTACGGCAGTACAACAAACTGGTGCAGTGGATTCGTGACAACGGACTCACCGCCCAGCAGCAGGCCGACTCAGGGGTAATGCTGGGATTTTACCGAGCAGCTAAGGCTCAGGTACTTGACCAGATGCCCAACCTGACGGTTGACGAACAGAATAAGGAGATTGCTCGTCGGGCCAACGAATTGATGTACATTACCAACCAGACTTTTGATATGACCGACAAGTCGGCCGTACAGCTTCATGGAAATGTTCTCATCCGGTTGTTGACTTTGTACCAAGGGCAGGGCTTTAAGGTATTCAATACTCTACTGCAATCGTTCAATGATTATGTAGTCAACCCAGACGATGCTACCAAGCGCAAGTTTAAGGCAAATATGATTCATACCGCTGTATTTGCCCCCATATATATTGCCACGGTCAATACCTTCATTCAGGCACTTCGCTACACTGGAGACGATGAGCGCCAAGATCAAGTACTGTCATTTAAGTCCTTCTTCTGGGAGTCTGCCAATCAGTTTACGCAGGTGGTGCCAGGGTTCGTCAATACCGCCAGTTCCTTTGTGGTCAACTCCATTGATGACCGTCCCTGGAGTTCTCCCTACGGTCAGGTTGAGATGCTGGAATCCTTGAGCTCTGGGGCGTCTGGTGTTCTGGAAGCCTTGGCTTCCACATGGGAGGAAGACGATAAAAAAGCAGAACGCGCCTTTGACAAAGGTATAGCTACTGCGGCCTTGGAATTGCCGACCGCCTTGGGGCTTCCAAGAGAATTTATCAGGTTAATGAACCAAAGGGTTATCAAGCCTTCGTTAAAGGACTAAAAAAAGGCCGGGACAAAATCCCGGCTTTTTCATTTTCACAAAACCAATTCTATTTCAGAAACCTACAAATTATCGTTGATGGTAACTTTGGGGGCAGGGTAGCCGTCCCCGTCGCTACAATTGTTTAAGGCTTGGTTATAAGTACTGTTGTACGCATTTTCGTACCCCCCTAGATTTCTTGCTTGGAGTGTATCAAACGTGAGGGATTCGCAGGGGTTGACAGCACAAACCTGACATTTTCCGAGCCAGTCGTTGTCCCGTAGCATTTTCATAACCTTGTGACCCACCTTATAATCGTCAGAATTTTTGTCGTGATAATTGGACATGAATGAGAAGTTCGAAGCCCTAGAGCCGCCACGACGGGAGCGTACCATCTCCGCATATATCCGGTTTGCGTTGGTATCAACATTCTTTGATGGGTCACGAGTAAACTCAACCATATTCGTGCTGGCATTGTACGTGGTCTGAATAGAGGTGATCATCTCAATCGGATACGACCTTTGGTAGGCAGGATTTTCTTTTAGAC
>JAIXPV010000240.1 GCA_027486105.1 Runella sp.
AAGGTATGGTGGATTGGGAATGGCTCTGATCAAGCACCGCTGATGCACAATAAATTTTGTATTATTGATCAACGTGTATTGATTTTTGGTTCATACAACTGGACACGCCGCGCCCAAACCAATCACGAAAGTATCACAGTAATTGAAGACCATCTGCCCCTGATTCAGGATTTTGATGCGGAATTTGACAAAATCAAAGCGCTGTATTTTCCAGTTACCGACGTAGATTGGGGGAAACTCAGGATACGATTGGATACGCTACTTAACGTTATCCGTTTGGAAGACGAGGACGATGTGGAATATCAGGCCGCCAAAATTCAAAAATTGCTGCCTTCACAAACGACGGATGTACGCATTGAGCGTATTCGCCGCGCTTTAGACCTAACTCATACGGGACACTATGCGCAAGCTGTGGGTGTTTTGAACAATGTGTTGAGTGAACTTTCTCAATTGGCCGCTTACGTTGACCCTGAAATCTCGGCCTTACAACTTGAAATCAGGGGCTTGGAATGGCAGGTGGCTTCGTTGGAAGATGAAAAAACCGAAATAGAAAAACTCATTCATGCCTTTGAAGTGCGGCATACACTCGAATTGGGGGCGTTGATTCTGCAATTGTTACTGCTCAGAAAGCGCCTTGCCGATAATACCGCCCGCGAAAACCCCAACCGGCAGGCCGAAGCCGACGAAGCGCAACGCGATTACGACGACTACCGCCAATCGGTGCCCAACGTACCGCCTGTTGCCCTGCACGTGCTGACCGCTGATGAACAGCAAACCCTCAAAAGTAAATTCAGGCAAGCTTCCAAACTCTGTCATCCCGACAAAGTCCCTGATGCCCAAAAAGCACAGGCTGAACGAGTGTTTCAAGACCTTAAAGCCGCCTACGCCGCCAATGACCTTGACCGCGTAGAGGCGTTGTTAAGCGATTTGGAACGGGGCGTTTTTGCTTCTCGCGGCGAAACCCTGACCCGTCGTGATCAACTCCAAAGTACACACCAAGCCCTTCGCCACCGACGCGATGAACTCGAAGCTACTCTTCAAGTCTTGAAAGGCTCGGAAGCGTATCAAAAAATAGCGCAGCTGACCGATTGGGAGGCGTATTTCAGCAACACTAAGGCCCAACTCGAACAACAATTGAACAGCCTTCAATACCAACTATCCTGAGCCATGCCTTTACAATTTGATGCAAACGGACACCTGTTTCCCTACGATACCATTAACATCACGATGGAGGAACTGGAAGAGTATTTTGTATTTAACGAACAGCGTTTGGGGCTATACCTTTCCTTAAAACAATTCATTCGGGCGGTCAAAGAGGTGGGTATTGTTTATTTCGATTTGTGGATTGACGGTAGTTTTGTTACCCTTAAAACCCGCCCCAACGACATAGATGCCGTTTGTTTCATTGACAGCCACTGGTACGACCAACATCTTCCGGCCCTTACTTTGCTTCGGCGTACGTTCTCCCCCATAGACGCTTACTTTGTAAAAATGTATGGAGTGGAACATCCAAAGCATAATTTTTCTAAATTTGATGAGTTGGATTGGTATCATTTCCTGACCAAAGACCGTAAAAGACGGCCTAAGGGTATCGTTAAAATTCAATTTTTGGAAGCGTAAACCGTAAAATTTATGAAACCGTACGAATCACTTCAAGACGAAATCCAACATACACTCGAAGCCATTGGGCGCATTAATGCCGCTTTGGTGCGGCACGAGGCACAGGAAGCCCCCGATATGCTCGCTATTGAGCAATACCAAGCCCTAAAAACCAACCTGACCCGGCAACTTCTGGATTTGTTGGCTGAAATGGACGTAAATGTATCATTAGCCGCTTGACCGCTATGCCGCAGGACCCTCAAAACGCCCTTGTGCCGCTCTCCACGCAACAAGCCCTCACCAAAGTAGGCCGCCAATTGGCGATTACGGATAAGTTGCTTGCTATCACTCCTGCTGAGCCTGACCTTATCCCTTTTTTACTGATAAAGAAAGACGGAACCCGAAAATGGGGATTTGCCAATCGGAAGAAAGAGATTGTGATTCCTTGTGTTTATGATTGGGCGGAGCCTTTTCGTGAAGGGCTTGCAAAAGTAAAGAAAGCAAAATATGGGTACATTGATAAGGCAGGAAATGAAGTTATTCCTTGTGTTTATGATGACTCCCGGAACTTTAATGAAGGAATGGCTGGTGTAGAAAAAGATGGAAAATGGGGTATCATAGATACAAGAGGACATGAAGTTACTCGGTGTATTTACGATTATTTATTGGGTTTTAAAAACGGCTTATCGACAGTGCTTAAAAATGGGCTAACAGGATATATTAATAAAGCTGGAAAGGAAGTTGTTCCGTGCATTTACGATCTTGTTTTGGATATGGAAGGAGTAGGCAGAGGAAATTTAGTTGAAGGAGTAGTTATTATTAAAAAAGGTGGGAAGTATGGCTTTATAAACAAAATAGGGCAGGAGGTAGTACCTTGTAAATATGATGATGTAAGAAATTTTAGTGAAGGCCTCGCATGGGTAAAAAAAGATGGAATGTGGGGTGGAATTGATAAAGTCGGGTATGAATATATTCCTTTTAAGTTTTATTACTGCCCAGAAAATTGTAAAGAAGGGCTATGCAAAGTAAGTATAAATGGGAAATACGGTTTTATTAATAAGGTTGGTCACGAAGTTATCCCACCCAATTATGACTATGCAGAAAGCTTCAATGAAGGATTGGCTAAGGTGAGCAAAAATAAAAAATGTGGTTTCATAGATAAACTAGGAAATGAAGTAATTCCTATTGTCTATGAAAGTGCTGAAAGTTTTAGAGAAGGGATGGCTGCAATTAGAAAAAATACGCCATTAGGCTATTTTTTAAGTGGGTTTATTAATAGGATGGGCAATGAGATTATACCGTGCATCTATACTAATGCATGGTATTTCAATGAAGGATTGGCAAGTGTAGAAAAGAATGGTAAATATGGCTTTATTAATAAGTTGGGAAAAGAAGTTATACCTTGTAAGTATGAGATCGACCAAGATCCCAATGACGTATTTATTCCTGCTTTTAATGAAGGTCTAATTGATATTAACAATTATTATACTGACAAAGAAGGAACTGAATATTGGGGGTATAGTTTAGAATAAGACAAAATGACAGTTTTTTATGTGTGGCATTATTTTTTAGGTACCTATAAGAAATTTAAACCTATATTTATGACAGAAGAAGAATTTAAAAAGTATCAAGAAAACAGAGAATTTAGGAAAGGAAATTATGTAATCTTTATTGAAAAATTAAACACCAATCACTCAACTGTTAGCGAGGGGGTGTCCTGCTCCCCTAAGCTGCGACCAAATTGAAGTAGAGATT
>JAIXPV010000427.1 GCA_027486105.1 Runella sp.
AGGCTGGATTACGCACCATGGTACCGATATTTGGGCCAAAACTTCCGCGGGTGGTGGCTATGAGTGGGATTCCCGCAGTCGGGGTAGTTGGTCGAGTTGGTTGATGGCGGGTGCGTGGTTGAGCACCCACCTGTGGGAACATTATCAATTTACGGGCGATAAAACCTTTCTGCGAGCGCAAGGTTATCCACTCATGAAAAGTGCCGCGCAGTTTATGCTACATTGGTTGGTGGAAGATGGCCAAGGGCATTTGATTACCAACCCGTCTACTTCGCCCGAAAACACCATCAAAATCAGCGGTAAAGAATACCAGATTACGATGGCTTCCACCATGGACATGGCCATCATTCGGGAGCTTTTTAATGATTGTATTCAGGCCGCTAAAATACTCGAAACCGATGCGCCTTTCATAGCCCAACTCGAAAAAACCAAAGCCCAGTTGTATCCCTATCAAATTGGTCAATTCGGACAATTGCAAGAGTGGTATAAAGATTGGGATGATCCCAACGACAAACACCGTCATATTTCGCACTTATTCGGGCTCCACCCAGGTCATCAAATAAATCCCCGTAATACACCCGAACTGGCGGCAGCGGCCAAAAAGACGCTAATTCAGCGGGGGGATGTTAGTACGGGTTGGTCGATGGCCTGGAAAATCAACTGGTGGGCGCGCCTCGAAGATGGCAACCACGCTTACAAAATATTGCGGGATGGGCTTTCGTACGTAGGCCCAAAAAGCGCTTCGCGAAACGGCGCAAGCCTGTCGACACAGTCGGGAGGCGGAACTTACCCCAACTTATTTGACGCCCACCCGCCTTTTCAGATTGACGGAAATTTTGGGGGTACTGCTGGTATTACCGAAATGTTGTTGCAAAGCCACACGGGTGAAATAAGTCTGCTGCCAGCCTTGCCTGATGCTTGGCCCAAAGGCACTGTAAAGGGAATCAAGGCGCGGGGGAATTTTGACATAAACATTGCATGGGAACAGGGGAAACTGACCCAAGCGAGTGTGTTGTCCAACCTGGGGGGGGTGTGTAGGCTACGTACAAAGGTGCCCGTTAAAGTGGTTGAAATACCTTCATTACCCAACCAGTCTGTTGCGTTCAACCCGCTGAATCCCGAAGTCGAAACTTTGAAGTTTGTCAAAAAACCTGAGGCGGTGTTTGTAGATGTACCGTTGGAGCAAAGTTATCTCATCGAATTTCAGACCGAAAAAGGAAAACGTTATACCATTCTTCCTCAAAAATGAAAAAATCTAATTGTAAAATAATGCTCATGCTGGGTTTGCTATTGGCAAATTTTGGCACTTCTGCCCAATTAATGCAGTGGAAAGAAATGGCTACGGGCGTCTGGAAAGTATCCGTAGGCAAGCCTGAAGCGTATAATCTGCTGACGGCTGCGGGGGTTCAGCCCAATACCAATGCCTTGAAAAATATGGGTACGACGCGATTTCCGTTGGACCAAAACGAGATTTCGGTGCAGATTCGAGATGGTAAAACCTATATACGATTCCCTTTGGAGCGCGGAGAACAGCTCTTTGGCTTCGGACTCAACTTTCAGACCGTACATCAACGCGGGAAAATCTTGCAACTTCACATGGACCATTATGGCAATAAAGACAACGGCCGTACCCATGCGCCTGTTCCTTTTTATGTGTCGTCAAAAGGCTACGGGGTGTTTGTGAATTCGGCACGCTACATCAATGTATACGCAGGTACCGCCGTTCGGACCGACAGCAAAAATCCACCTCTTCTGCAAGACCGTAATACCGACAAAAACTGGCAAGCTCAACCTTATTCCGATGCCGTTGAGATGCTTGTGCCAGCGGGGGGCGTGGAATTGTATGTTTTCGGGGGGCCATCGACCATGGAAGCGGTGCGTCGATTTAACTTGTTCAACGGCGGAGGTTGCCTGCCGCCGCGTTGGGGTCTGGGTTTTACGCAACGTGTAAATCGTTTGTATTCCGACAAAGATGTACAAAAAGACGCCGCTGAGTTTGAAGAAAAAGGCTATCCGCTGGATTTTATCGGCCTCGAACCTGGCTGGCAGAGCAAATCCTATCCCTGCACGTTTGAGTGGGACAAAACCCGTTTTCCTCAGCCTGCGGCCTTTGTGAAAGATATGCTAAGCAAAGGTGTTCGTATTAATCTTTGGACCAACCCTTATGTGTCTCCTGAGGCCTCAATTTATCCTAAAATTGCTCCTTTTACGGGTTCTCATTCTGTATGGGTAGGGGCAGTACCCGATTTAACAATTCCCAAAGCGCAAGCCATTTATTGGGGTCAATTTGACAAAGACCACGTCGGTATTGGTGTAAGTGGGTATAAAATAGACGAAGTGGATGGCTTTGATTCGTGGCTTTGGCCCGATGTTGCTACGTTTCCGTCGGGTATCAGCGCCGAGCAAATGCGACAGACCTACGGGGTGTTGGTCATGAAACAAAGCACCGATATGTTTCGTAAACACAACCGACGCACTTATGGGTTGGTACGGGCGTCCAACGCGGGCGGGGTGTCGTTGCCGTACGTGATTTATAACGATAATTACAGCCACGAAGATTTCATTACGGGCTTGATTAACAGCGGTTTTTCGGGAACCCTGTGGACGCCCGAAGTACGGGCTTCCAAGACGGGCGAAGAATGGTTGAGACGGTTTCAGTCGGTGTGTTTTTCGCCAATGGCCATGATTAACGCATGGGCCAGCAGCACCAAGCCCTGGACTTTTCCCGAAGTGGCAACACAAATCAAAGAAATTTCGCAACTGCGGATGCGCATGCTGCCGTACTGGTACACCGAATTTGCCAAGTATCATTTTGAAGGTACACCCCCGTTTCGGGCCGTTAATCTTGAACCCGATTTTAAGACTGAGTTAAAGAAGGAGCTTCTGAATGCTAATTTGGAAGAAAACCCCTACGCGGTGGCCGTCAACAAAGAAATTAAAGACCAGTATATGGCGGGAGAATACCTGTTGGTGGCGCCAATGTTTACGGGCCAGACCTCCCGTAAAGTGGTGTTGCCTAAAGGAAAATGGTACGATTTTTATACGGGCCAGTTGGTGGGAGAGGGCGAGGTGATTACCGTCACGCCAGGATTGGATAAAATTCCCGTTTTTGTCAAAGATGGAGGCATTATCCCGATGATGCCAGTGATGTTGCACGCCCCTCAACCCAACCAAAAAGTAGATCTTGAGATTCGGCATTACGGTCAAAAATCCGCTCAATACAAGCTCTACGACGACGACGGAGAAACCTTCGATTATGAAAAAGGTCAGTTTAGTTGGCGAACCATTACAGTTGCCCGCCAAGCCAACGGCGAATGGAAAGGTACTATATCCAATCCCGAAAACGGCAAACCCAACACCGTTGGAAACGTGACTTGGAAATTTATGACGCCTTAAAGCACGCACGTCGGGTTGTGAGCAACCCGACGCACAATTTATTTGCCTGATTAATTTTGAATGATGAAGTAAGAAATCAGAGGAAAAAACTGAAAGCTGCCGTTGGTGTTATTCCACCAACGGCCTTGCTTCAGTTTTTCCATTTCTGACCTCTTATCTCGTACCTCCTACTTCTAAACTTCTACTTCTTCAAATACGAATTAAACCACTTAATGTAGCGTTCAAAGCGGTCTTTTTGGAAGCTTGGGTTGGTGATACCGTGGAATTGGCCTGGGTAAATAATCAATTCTGTGGGTGTGCCAAGTGAGCGTAAGGCCTGATACATCTGCTCGCTGCCTACCGAAGGAACATTAAAGTCACTTTCGCCCACCATAAATTGGGTAGGTGTTTTGATACGGTCAGCCTTGAGGAAAGGGTATGACAAGGCCACGTATTTATCGAAATTTTTCCACGGGGGACCTAGTTCGTTTTCATATTGCAAAATGTACTGGTCTACGCCGTACAACGATGAAATCATCGCCACGCCTGCCCCGCTGGAGGCTGCTTTAAAACGCGTATCGGAAGCGATGATGTAATTGGTCAAAATACCGCCGTAGCTCCAGCCACCTATGCCCAATTTTTCGGGATCAGCAATGCCGTTTTGTACTAAGTAGTCCGTTGCGCCTAAAATGTCTAACACTTCTTTGTTGCCCCAATCAGCCGAAATAATTTTGCTATACTCCAATCCGCGGCCGTTTGAGCCGCGATAATTGACGGCCACAACAGCATAGCCCGCCGCCGATAGTATCTGCCGGCTTAGGTCAAAACTAAATTCATCCTGTGCTACGGGGCCACCATGTATAAACAGAATCGTGGGCAATTTGACGCCTTGTACGGCATTGGCGGGGCGGTACAGAAGGTTGGAAACGCTAGCTCCGTCTTTACTTTTTGAGGTAAACCCTTCGACGGTGGCCAAGGCTAGTGGCGCAAGAAAAGCTTCTTGGTGGGTGGTCAGGCGGCGTAAGTTGCCGCATTCCAAAGCGTATAGTTCACTGGGCGTTTGTGGGTCGCTCATCACTGTGAGTATGGAGCCTGAGGGATGCCGTTCGAGGGCCGAAACGCTTCGGTTACCCGCCAATGTTTTGGTCATTTTTCCATCGGTTACGGCAAATTGGGCCACATAGCGCGTGCGGTCGTCGGTGACTATGGCGTGGAGATACGCCCCATCTTTGGTCCAAAGCGGAGAACCGACAGGGCGATCCAACGTTTTGCTCAACAGTTTTGGCTCGCCGCCATCCTTCGATACTACACACAAAATCGTTTGATCATACATGAAGTAGTTATCAGAAGAAGTAGAGCGTACGTAAGCGATTTGTTTTCCGTCGGGGCTCCATTCGGGGCCTGAATCGCGGCCCGTCCAAGAAGTGACCTGCTTCATGACGGCGTTGGGTTTGGCATCTATGATCCAAATATCGCTATTGGCATTGCGGTCGGGGTCGGCGGTGCGGTTGCTCACAAAAGCAATCTGTGTCCCATCGGGCGACCATTTTGGCGACGATTCGTTGTAGATACCTTTGGTCAGGGTATCTATTTTCTTCGAAACGAGGTCATATAGGTACAAATGCGTAGTTTTTTTGGTAAGGTAGCCTTCTACATCCTGTTTGAACTTAAAACGATCAATGACGATGGGCTTAGCGGTTTTGGATTTTGAAGTGTCTGGATCGTTGCTAACCACCAAGGCGATTTTTTTACCATCTGGCGACCACGCATAGTCCGACAAACTCCCTTTTTTCAAATCGGTCAATTGTCTTGCTTCTCCACCGCGAACATCCATCAACCAAATCTGACTGCTTGTTAGCCCGTTACGAGAAGATGTAAATGACAAATATTTGCCATCTGGACTCCAACGTGGCTGTGATTCACCATCGGGGCTGTAGGTGAGTTGAATCGATTCTTTGCCGTCCCAGGAGTTCATCCAAATGTCAGCGTTTCGTTTATTTTTGACCGAATCCACCGACGATAACGTGTAAGCAACCCACTTCCCGTCGGGTGAAATTTGTGGGTCACTCAAGGTTTGTAATCGATAAACATCTGAGGGTTTTAAGGGGCGTTTGGGGGTGGTTTGGGCGTAAGTGCCAAAACCGAAAATCAGTGCTGTAAAAGTTAAAATAAAGTTTTTTTTCATGTTGAAGTGAAAATGAAGTTTGTTGGGTGAGGTAAATAAAAATGGAGCGGCAAATTATACAATAAAACTTAAATGACCACGCGGGTCGTGGTTTAGTAATGAATAAACTTGAGCAGCAAATTGTTTGTGCACACAAAACAATTTTCATTTAATCTTTAAAAAAAATTGACTTATTTGTCGAACTTAAAAACAATTTCAATGTAAATTGATTATAATAGTACAATTTCGTACTAATTGAAGAAGTGCACATTTATGATTGCAGAATTAAAAGGGGCAAGTAAGGAATACAAAACGGGCGACCAAACGATTGTAGCCCTACAACCTACGGATTTTCAGTTGAACGAAGGTGAGCTGACGCTCATTATCGGGCCTTCTGGTTCGGGC
>JAIXPV010000721.1 GCA_027486105.1 Runella sp.
GAAGTCGTCTGTACCACCGACGACCCGCTGGATTCGCTGGAATACCATCAGCAATTGAAAAACGAAGGCACCTTTGAAATTCAAATGCGTCCCGCTTTTCGTCCCGACAAATTTATCTTAATCGGTAATCCAAACTTTGCCAATTTCATCCAAAAACTGGCCGCTATCGTAGGTTTTGAAATCAGGTCATACGACGACTTGACCAAAGCCTTGCGGGCTCGAGCAGACTTTTTTGCTTCCTTAGGTTGCTTGTTGTCTGACCACGGTCTAGAGCAATTATACGCCGCTGATTTTACGACCGAAGATGCCAACGCGATTTTCAAAAAAGCCCTTGCCGGCCAAACCATCACCTCGGCCGAGCAGGTATTGTACCAATCCGCGATTTTGCACTACCTCGGCACCATGTATCACGAACTGGGCTGGACACAACAATTCCACATCGGTGCATTGCGCAACAACAACACCCGTGCCTTGCGTCTGCTTGGCCCCGATACAGGCTGGGATTCCATCGGCGACTGGTCGCAGGCCATGGCTTTGTCTAAGTTCTTAGGTCGTTTGGATGAATACAACCAATTGGCCAAAACCATCATTTATAACCTCAATCCTGCTGACAATGAAGTGATTGCCACCATGATTGGTAATTTCAACGACGGCTCAATTGCTGGTAAAATCCAGTTTGGCTCAGGTTGGTGGTTTATGGACCAAAAAGACGGCATGGAAAAACAAATGAATGCACTGTCGAACATGGGGCTATTGAGCCGTTTCGTCGGAATGCTTACCGATTCACGTTCGTTTTTATCCTTTCCTCGCCACGAGTATTTCCGTCGTATTTTGTGTAATATGTTTGGCAACGACATCGAAAACGGCGAATTGCCCAACGATACCGAATGGATTGGGCAGGTAGTTCAGAATATTTGTTACAACAACGCCAAGCAATATTTCGGATTTTAATGGTCGGTTTAATGAGTGGTGGCGGTTTTGAGAAACCGCCACCACTCATTAAACCGACACAGCACCTTAATTAAACAACTGATAATCAAAACAATATACTCTTGAGTACAGAAAATACTATTTGTTGTTTTGGGGAATTACTGTTGCGTTTTTCGCCGCAACTCAACGGTGAGTGGATTAAACAAGCGAGCATGCCCGTTTTCGTTGGCGGTGCCGAACTTAACGTGGCCAATGCCCTCGCCAATTGGAAAGTGCCCGTACGCTACAGTACGGTTTTGCCCGAAAACCAGCTTTCGACCGAAATCAAAGCCTATATTGAGGAAAAAGGGATTGAAACTTCTGGCATTCGGCATTTTGGGGCGCGCATCGGTGCGTATTATTTGCCCCAGGGTGCAGACTTAAAAAATGCTGGCGTGATTTACGACCGCGCTTTTTCTTCGTTTTCTGAATTAAAAGTTGGAAAAGTAGACTGGGCACAGATTTTGGAAGGCTGCTCTTGGTTTCATTTCAGCGCCATCAGCCCCGCCCTCAATCAAGACGTAGCCGATGCTTGTCTGGAAGCAGTACAGGTAGCTTCGCGCTTGGGCATTACCATTTCTGTAGATTTGAACTACCGCGCCAAACTATGGCAATTTGGTAAAAAACCTGTCGAAATTATGCCCACCTTGGCGCAGTACTGCGATGTAATCATGGGCAATATCTGGGCCGCTAACACACTTTTGGGCATTCCAGTTGATAAAACGGTGGAGCAAAACCCTACGCAGGAGAAATATTTGGCGCACAGCATTGCTACTGCCGAAAATATTCAAGCGGCATTCCCCAAATGCAAAGTCGTGGCTCATACCTTCCGTTTCGACGCGTTCGACGAGGGAATTCAGTATTATACTACTTTATACAAAGACGGAATACAGTACGTTTCCCCCGAATTTACCACCCAGAAAGTGGTGGATAAAGTAGGCAGCGGCGATTGTTTTATGGGTGGTCTTATTTATGGCCTACACCACCAACACGCCCCGCAGGACATTATTGACTTTGCAGCAGCAGCGGCGTTTGGCAAATTACAGGAATACGGCGATGCTTCACAGCAAACCATAGAAAAAGTAAAAGAAACGTTAAACAACGTTTTGAGTGAGAATTAATGTAAACAACAACGATACCAATGGCCTTTGAACCACAACTCGTTTATCAAACCCTGGCAAGTGCACCTATCGTCCCGGTGTTTTATCATCCCGACGCAGAAGTAACCTGCCAAATCATTAAAGCCTGTTACGACGGAGGGATTCGGGCGTTTGAGTTTACCAATCGCGGCGAAAACGCCAAAGAAGTTTTCAAAGTATTACGCGATTTTATCAGTACAAACTACCCCCAAATGGCTTTAGGTATTGGAACCGTTTTCAATGCCCTTCAGGCGGAGGAATTCATTGCATTGGGCGCTGATTTTGTGGTTCAACCCTGTACCACAATGGATGTGGCGGAAGTATGCAAGGCTCAAAACATCGCCTGGATGCCAGGCGCCATGACCGTTTCGGAAGTGTACAATGCCACTTTACTAGGGGCAGAAATTGTAAAAATCTTTCCAGGAAATGTCGTTGGCTCTGGATTTGTTAAGGCTTTGAAGGGGCCTCTGCCCAAAGTTAAAGTGATGGTAACGGGAGGCGTAGAGCCCACCCCCGAAAGCCTTAAAGAGTGGTTTAGGGCGGGAGTAAGCGCGGTGGGTATTGGCTCACAACTCTTTCCGAAGGCCGTCGTCGAAGCTGGTAATTTTGAAGAAATTACCCAAAAGATAAATACATTACTAATCTATTACCAAACCCTCGCTCCAACCGCATAGAAACACAGACTGGATAGCCAGAAGCTACGTGCCTTTTGTGCCTATGTTGTTACAAAACCCTTCTTCTAAATGGAAAAAATCGGTAATTATCGCTGGACCATTTGCGGCCTAGTATTTTTCGCAACCACCATTAACTACCTCGACAGGCAGGTAATCAGTTTATTAAAATCTACTCTTTCGGAAGAGCTAAACTGGAACGATGGCGACTACGCCAACATCGAAATCGCCTTCAAACTTTTTTACGCCTTCGGGATGCTGGGCGCTGGCCGTTTGGTCGATAAGCTCGGCACCAAAATTGGCTACGCCGTTGCTACTACTTTGTGGAGCGTTGCGGCCGTAGCTCATGCGCTGGTAAATACTGTTTTTGGGTTTGCCGTCGTACGTTCGGCGCTCGGTATTACAGAAGCTGGAAACTTTCCCGCTGCCATCAAAACCGTTGCCGAATGGTTCCCTAAAAAAGAACGTGCTTTTGCGACGGGAATTTTCAACTCTGGCACCAACTTTGGCGCCATCGTGGCTCCACTTTCGGTGCCTTTCATCGCCGCCGAAATGGGTTGGCAGTGGGCGTTTATCATTACGGGGATGTTGGGTTTTGTGTGGCTCGTGCTTTGGCTGATGTTTTATGAAGTACCGAGTAAAAGCCCACGACTTTCAAAAGCCGAATACGATTATATTCATTCTGATGCCGCTGAAGTACTGGCCGACAAAAACGATATCAACAAGCCACAGGTTTCTTGGTTCAAACTTTTAAGTTTCCGCCAAACTTGGGCATTCGCCTTGGGCAAGCTCCTCACCGATCCTATCTGGTGGTTTTATCTTTTCTGGTTGCCCGACTTTTTGCAGAGTCAATACAAACTTACGGGTACTCAGATTGCCATTCCAGTGGCGGTCGTGTACACGCTTTCAACCTTTGGGAGTGTTTTGGGCGGTTATCTACCCATGTACCTTATCAAAACCGGTTGGCCCGTGTTTAGAGCGCGCAAAACTTCCATGCTTATTTATGCCCTTTGTGTATCGCCGATTATTTTCTCGCAAATTTTAGGTAGCATTGATATGTGGTATGCGGTATGTGTCATTGGATTTGCCGCTGCTGCTCACCAAGCATGGAGCGCCAATATCTTCACCACAGTGTCGGATATGTTTCCAAAATACACCACCGCTTCCGTCACCGGAATCGGCGGGATGTTTGGCGCTTTGGGCGGGATTTTGCTTTCGGCCTTGGTTCAAAAAAACATGTTTGTCTATTACCGTTCTATCAATCAAATCGAGACAGCCTACTACATTATGTTTTTTGTATGTGGGGCGGCTTACGTGTTGGCGTGGACGATTATGCACTTCTTGGTACCTAAAATGAAACCGGTAGATTTATAAAAATGACCATGAAAAAAACACTCGCATTTTTACTGATTACTTGCTTCTCGATGCTCAATACAACCTTTGCCCAATCGAAAGACGAAGCGGCGGTGGCTAGTGCCGTAGAAGCACTCAAAAAAGCAATGATTGACGCCGACAAAGCAACGCTCGAAAACCTGACCGATGAAGCCCTAAGCTATGGCCACTCCAACGGTAAGATTGAAGACAAAGCTGAATTTGTGCGTGCTATTGTAAGCGGAGAATCTGATTTTGTGACCATAAATCTGACGGAACAAACCATCAAAATTGTCGGCAACGCTGCCATCGTACGCCATAAATTAGCGGGAACTACCAACAATAGCGGTAAGCCTGGCACAGCAAACCTCTCGCTTTTGATGGTGTGGCAAAAACAAAAAGGAACCTGGAAATTGCTGGCTCGACAGGCCGTAAAAATTTAATGGTTCCACTTTTTTCACAAAAAATCCCCTTGACCTCCGTTAAGGGGATTTTTTGTGGTTTATTTATTCCAAAAATCCACCACGGTTATCCTTCAACCCCTCTTTCTGAGGCGGTTTGTAAAAAGAAAAAACGGATTATGTGAGGGTAGTGGGACGAAAAAACTATTTTTGTCCTGTAAATCAATCTTTAGTTCAACCCACTGGAATCCTATGAAAACCGTAGATTCGTACAATTTTGCAGGGAAACGAGCGCTTATTCGCGTAGATTTCAACGTGCCCCTCAATGAAAAATTTGAAATTACTGACGACACCCGCATTCAGGCTACCCTCCCTACCATCCGCAAAATTTTGGCAGATGGCGGCTCCTGCGTTCTGATGTCACACTTGGGACGCCCGAAAGACGGTCCAACCGAAAAATATTCTCTTAAACACTTAATTAACCCATTATCGGTAATCTTAGGGGTTTCAGTCAAATTTGCCGATGATTGCATCGGAGAATCTGCCTACGACCAAGCTACCACCCTCCAACCCGGCGAAATCCTGCTGCTCGAAAACCTTCGTTTTTATAAGCAGGAAGAAAAAGGCGACGTGGCATTTGCCGAAAAACTTTCAAAACTCGGTGATGTTTGGGTAAACGATGCATTCGGAACCGCCCACCGCGCCCACGCTTCAACGGCCGTTATCGGGCAGTTTTTTGAAGACCGTATCTGCGGTTATGTTATGCAAGCCGAAATCGACAATGCCCAGCGCATTCTTGAGCATGCCGAGCGCCCTTTCACTGCTATCATGGGAGGAGCCAAAATCTCGGATAAAATCCTTATCATTGAGCGTCTGCTAGACAAAGTAGACAACCTCATCATCGGAGGCGGAATGACTTATACATTCACCAAAGCCCTCGGCGGTCAAATTGGAAAGTCACTTTTAGAAGCTGACAAACAAGAATTGGCCCTCGAAATTCTGGAAAAAGCCAAAGCGAAAGGCGTGAATATCATCATGCCCGTAGATAATGTATGCGCCGATGCTTTTTCAAACGACGCCAATCGCCAAATCGTTTCTACTGGACAAATCCCCGACGGTTGGGAAGGCTTAGACATTGGTCCCGAAACCATTAAACTGTTCAAAGAAGTCGTTCGCACGTCTAAAACTATTCTTTGGAACGGTCCAATGGGGGTATTTGAATTTCCTAATTTTGCAATTGGCACTGACGCTATTGCCGAAGCCGTAGTAATCGCCACCGAACAAAACGGGGCTTTTTCGCTCATCGGTGGGGGAGATTCGGCCTCGGCCATCAACAACGCTGGCTACGGCGACCGCGTGAGCTACGTCTCAACGGGCGGGGGAGCATTGCTCGAATACATGGAAGGAAAAGAATTGCCAGGCGTAGCGGCATTGGCTTAATTCAGGATAGTTAATAAGAGGGAGTCAGAGGTCAGTTATACTGGTCTCTGACTTTTATGTTTTAGAGGGTGCGCTGTGTATGGGTACTTTGCCCCTAAAAGTTGTGAAAGTAACTTCATCAATATAGTAACTAGAAAGGTATGGGCAAAGCCACATGCTGGCTCGATAATGGCTCATACCTTTGCAGAAAGCGGGAGATATCATAACATAAATGGCTTGCAGTAAGGCTCTCTTTTTGTTATTTTTACAAAAAAAACGTGCTATGGAAACTATCATCGAATCCTTATCAGCTTACGAAATCGAACGCGGAAAACCTATGCCGAATCTAACCCACGGAGCTATTCAGGCCAATTTAATTATTCAATTTGGTATTCATTATGAAGAGATGTTCAGAATAGCTAGTGAAGTGGCTTTGGCGACTGTGCCAGATGGTGCTACTCCAGATGTGGTACTTTATGGTCAACGTGATTTGAATTTTGAAACCGAAGCTGCCAAACAAACCGAACCGCCATTGTTAACAATTGAGAATCAGTCACCTTCGCAAAGCCCTGAAGAGATGATTGATAAAGTAAAGCAGTACTTTCAGTTTGGTGTAAAGTCGTCTTGGATCGTATTTCCTGCTTTAAAAGGAATTGCTGTATATGATTCCCCCAAACGCTACCGTTTTTTTCAAAGTGATGAAACCCTTACGGATTCCATTCTGAACATTCAGCTTGATTTGAACAGAATCTTTAAATAGCAGTTGCTATTACTGCGCTTCATACTTCTCCACTACACGTAGAATATCTTCTTCTTTCGATAGTTTCAGCTTTTGGTCTTTTATAAACGTTTCGAGCTCGGCCTGCTTGTCGCCGAGAGCTTCCAATAATGCTTTTTTGTCTTTTTTGAGGCGGGTCATGGTACCGTTTTTAAACAAGTACAAGGCATCTTCTTTCATGAAGCGTTTGGTCTGCGTGGCCGAGCTATACAGTTTTTCGGTCTGAATCCGAACGGTGCAGTGTTTTAATAATTTAACATTTCCGTCGTACATTACCTGATAAAAATTTCGGGCGGTAAGGGATTCAATTGCCGGAAAACCACTTCTAAACACATCGTCGTTGGTCGAAAATTCGGTAATTTCGCTGCTAAACCGGTACGGCTTTTGATTTTCTTCGTATTCGAGTTCGTCTTTGTAGAGATCATACCGCATTTTTGCCAGCTCATAGGTTTTGCCATTATTTTTGGCCTTGACACTCCCCCTCGACCAAGCGGCGTTGAGGTAGGGTGAACCTTCGATTTCTACGTATCCATTTTCGAAAATGGGACGCCCGTTGATGTCCTGAATAAACATACTTTGGGCATAAGTTACGAGGGTTAGTAAAATCAATCCCCCACAGAGTAATGACTTTTTCATGTTGCGTTGTACTTTTGCGAGCAAATTAAACAATCTACCTTGCGACTCCAAGACCATCTTTACCACGTTATCCAAAGTCTGCCCGGTTTTTTACCTGAAACGTGGCTGGCAGGAGCATTTTTATTCATTATTCTCAGTGAAATTCTGCTAAAATACAGTCCCTGGCAGTTACAGACTACTAGCATCCTGCGTAGCTTAACTATCGGAGCGCTGGCGGTTGCTGTGGTCTTGGTTTGTCTTCAATGGAACGACTTAGGCGGTTATTTATTTCATCACCTGATTTATCTTGACCACAAAGCCCTTTTCTTCAAACTTCTTATTCTCGTTACTGCACTATTAGTGCTCCTACACGTTCAATTTATGCGAACTAAACTCCCCGCCGAGTTTTACAGCATTTTGTTGGCCGTAGTGCTAGGGCTTTTTCTGATGACGATGGCCACCAATGGCCTGAGCCTGTACCTGTCTATAGAGCTAGTATCAATTGGGTCTTATTTAATGGTCACCTTTGGCAGCGGTAAAAAACCCGCAGAAGGCGGAATTAAATACCTTTTGTTTGGGGCACTAAGTTCGGCTATCATGCTGTATGGACTTTCACTGTTGTACGGGATGACGGGAACGCTAGATTTTACGAGCGACGTATTTGCCAATCAGTTAGCCCAAAATCCACCGCTTATCTTGTTGGTGGTCGGGTTTCTGACCCTGAGCGGGGTACTATTCAAACTTTCTCTGGTTCCATTTCACGTTTGGCCGCCAGATGTGTATGAAGCGGCCCCTACGCCCATTGTTTCCTTTTTGTCAACCGCCCCCAAAGCAGCCGCGTTGTTGCTGTTGATGCGCCTTTTGAGTGTATTCCCTGCTGATTTTCAAAAACTCATGGCTATCATTGCGTTGGTGAGTATTTTGGTCGGCAATCTGGCTGCCCTTTGGCAAAATGATTTAAAACGGCTCATGGCCTACTCTGGCATTGCACAAGCAGGATTTATCATTGTAGGATTGACGGCGTTTAATCAAACGGGTTTTGAAAGCGCGGTATTTTACATCACGGTTTATGTCATCATCAACATTGCGGTTTTTCTGCTCATTGATTTGATAGGACAGAATACGCCCTCCCCAACTTTGGCTTCTATTACGGGTAAAGGCGCGGTTTATCCCCTGCTGAGTGTCTGTTTTACGGTGTTGATGCTAGGTTTGGTTGGACTACCTCCCACGGCAGGGTTTACGGCCAAATTACTCGTATTCTCCTCACTCTGGGAAGCCTATCAGGCTAATGGTGATCAGTTATTAGTGATTTTGTTGGTGGTTGGTTTGCTCAATGCCGTTATTTCGCTGTTTTATTATTTTAAAATTCCTTTTTATCTATTTTTTCGAACAAGCCCATCGATACTGGTTTCCGCACCTCTATCGTACGCCGCAACAATTCTTATTTCTCTCCTGACAATCAGCATTTTAGCTCTCTTTTTCAAGACCGATGCGTTGATTGAATGGATTCGATTGCTATAAGCCCTTTTTGGTCTGTTCAATCGCCTTAGGCTATACTCTATGGACTGATTCTTATCAGATTAGTGAATAATTTTGAGCTTCTGAGAACAACGGATAGCCCAAGCATTTATATTTGTCCGACTTTTTCACCAAATCTGCGGAAAGCTACGTTCTAAAAGCGATTTAAAATTAGACATACATCCCTGCTTCATAACCAGTGCTTCCTATCATTATATAGAACAAACGATTTTCATGGAACAAGGTAACGGTCACCACAATTTAGACAAAATCTCAGGCGCAGGATTATTGGTTGCATTGGGGATTGTGTATGGAGACATCGGCACCTCTCCGTTGTACGTAATGCAGGCTATCATCGGCAAAAGCCGTATCAATGAAGAGGTGGTATTGGGTGCGCTCTCGTGCGTATTCTGGACGCTTACCCTGCAAACAACCATCAAATATGTCATATTAATTCTACGGGCCGACAACCGTGGTGAAGGCGGAACGTTAGCCCTTTTTGCGCTAGTACGCCGCCATGCCAAGTGGCTCACCATCCCTACCATGATTGGAGGCGCCGCGCTCCTGGCCGACGGTATTATTTGTCCGCCAATTTCAGTTTCTTCGGCGGTTGAAGGGTTGGAGATTTTATATCCAAACATTCAGACTGTTCCGATTGTATTGGTCATTTTGGCCGTTTTGTTTATCATTCAGGTTTTTGGGACAAAAGTAGTTGGCGGTGCATTCGGGCCTATCATGTTGGTTTGGTTCTCCACCTTGGGTATTTTGGGATTTTCTCACGTCATTCAAAACCCATTGGTTGTTAAGGCGCTCAACCCTTATTATGCCTATCAATTATTGGTTGAACATCCAGGAGGATTTGCGCTGTTAGGGGCCGTTTTTCTCTGTACCACGGGGGCAGAGGCATTGTATTCAGACTTGGGTCACTGCGGTCGGGGAAACATTCGTGTAAGTTGGGTATTTGTAAAATTCACTTTATTGCTCAATTACTTTGGCCAATCGGCATGGCTAATGGCGCACAATGGCCAGTACCTCAACGGCCGTAAGCCTTTTTATGAACTCATGCCAGACTGGTTTTTATTGCCAGGCATTGCCATTGCTACCATGGCGGCTATCATCGCTAGTCAAGCGTTGATTACGGGCTCGTTTACGTTGGTCAGCGAGGCTATTCGCCTCAATTTCTGGCCCAAAATCAAACTTAAATACCCTTCAGCCCAAAAGGGTCAGTTGTATGTACCAAGCATTAACCTGCTTCTTTTTATCGGTTGCGTAGCCGTAGTCCTGTATTTTAAGCGCTCCACCAACATGGAAGCCGCCTACGGTTTGGCCATCACGCTCACCATGCTCGTAGATACCCTTCTGATGTCTTACTATCTCTATACACATCGCTACAATATGTGGCTGGTCATTGTATTTTTGGTAGTTTATTTTGCGGTAGAAAGCGCTTTTATGCTCGCCAACTTAGAAAAATTCACGCACGGAGGTTGGGTGTCGGTATTGATTTGTACCATTCTGGCCACCGTCATGTTTATCTGGCTCAAGGCTGGCCAAATCAAAGCACAGTTGACGGAATATACCAAACTGGCTACGTACATTGATGCGCTCAAAGAACTCAGCCGCGACGTAAGCATCCCTAAATACGCCACGCACCTCGTCTTTATGTCAAACGCTTCGCGTACGAGCGAAGTTGAGTCTAAAATTATCTACTCTATCTTTGAAAAACGCCCCAAACGGGCCGATATATACTGGTTTGTCCATGTTGATACAACCGATGAACCGTACACAATGCAATACAAAGTCGACGTCATTGAACCAGACGATGTCATCAAAGTCACTTTCCGACTAGGCTTTCGAATCGAACAGCGCATCAATCTCTACCTACGCCGTATCATCGAAGACATGGTCAAAAACAAAGAAGTTGACATCACCAGCCGTTACGAATCACTACACCGCCACAATGTCATCGGCGATTTCCGCTTCGTTGTGTTAGAAAAATTCCTTTCGTATGAAAATGAGTTGCCCATCTTTGAGCAGCTTATTATGAAAGCGTACTTCTTTATCAAAGGTTTTACCAACAGTGAAGATAAGTGGTTTGGGTTGGATAGCAGTGCTGTAAAAATCGAAAAAGTCCCGCTCATCATCAGGGCCATAGACAAGGTAAATCTGCAACGGATTTATGGCTAATTTTTAACCAATATATATGGAATCTAACGAATCCCACCGGCACGACAACTCCAAAGTCACGGCAGCTGGGCTACTGATTGCACTCGGTATTATTTACGGAGACATCGGTACCTCTCCTCTGTATGTCATGAAGGCTGTCACTGGAACGACCAAACCCATCGAAGAAAACGAAATTTTAGGTGCACTTTCTTTGGTATTTTGGACACTTACCTTACAAACTACTTTTAAATACGTCATTCTGATTCTCCGGGCCGACAACCGGGGCGAAGGAGGTATTTTTGCCCTTTACGCACTAGTGCGCCGGCACGCCAAATGGATTACAATTCCTGCCATGATTGGCGGAGCAGCTTTATTGGCCGACGGCATTATTACCCCTCCAATCTCGGTTTCATCGGCTATTGAAGGGCTAAAAATCATTTACCCTGAATTGCAGACCATTCCGATTGTTATTGCCATTCTGTCGGCCCTTTTTTTAATTCAGGGTTTTGGCACAAGCGTAGTCGGTCGCGCTTTTGGGCCCATCATGCTTGTTTGGTTTTTGATGTTGGCAACTTTGGGATTCATTCACATCAGCGACGCCCCCAAAGTGCTCCAATGTTTTAATCCGTACTATGGTTATTGGCTGCTGTTTGAATATCCCGAAGGTTTTTGGCTTTTGGGTGCGGTATTTCTCTGTACAACAGGAGCCGAAGCACTTTACTCTGACCTTGGTCACTGCGGACGAGGCAACATTCGGGTGAGCTGGGTATTTGTAAAAATCGCTCTTTTTCTGAATTATCTCGGCCAAGGCGCGTATTTACTAAGCATACAAGGACAGCCTCTGGGCACCCGTAATCCATTTTATGACCTTATGCCCGACTGGTTTTTACTTCCGGGTATCTGCATCGCTACCATGGCGGCGATTATTGCGAGTCAGGCTTTGATTACTGGCTCTTTTACGTTGGTTAGTGAAGCAATACGCCTCAATTTTTGGCCAAAAGTAAGGCTTCGCTATCCAAGTCTCCAAAAAGGACAACTGTACGTTCCGAGCGTCAATTGGCTACTTTGGGCTGGTTGCGTGGGGGTGGTTTTGTATTTTAAGGAATCGTCCCGCATGGAAGCAGCCTACGGTTTAGCTATTACACTGACCATGTTGATGACCACGCTGTTGATGTCTTATTACTTATACGCCCGGCGCTACAATGCCTTGGGAATTGTACTGTTTTTTGTGCTCTATTTAGGAATCGAAGGATCATTTTTGGTGGCAAATTTGCTCAAGTTTACCCACGGTGGATGGGTGTCGTTGATTATTGGGGGTGCAATTGTCTCGCTAATGGTCATTTGGTATAACTCGTTTTTTATCAAGCAACAATTGACCGAGTACGTTAAATTGGAGGGATTGCTGGAATCATTGAAAGAACTCAGCCGCGATGTAAGCATTCCCAAATACGCCACACACCTGGTATTTATGTCGAGTGCTTCACGCATAAGTGAAATTGAGTCAAAAGTGATTTATTCCATCTTCCAAAAACGCCCCAAACGAGCCGATATCTATTGGTTTGTACACGTTGACACCACCGACGACCCTTACACAATGGAGTACAAAGTCAGCATCATTGAACCCGACGACGTCGTCAAAGTCAATTTCTATCTGGGTTTCCGGGTAGAGCAACGCATCAATCTATACCTTCGAAAGGTGATTGAAGAAATGGTCAAGAACAAGGAAGTGGATATTACCAGCCGCTACGAGTCGCTCAACAAACACAATGTGGTGGGTGATTTTAGGTTTGTGGTACTGGAAAAGTTTTTGTCTTACGAAAACGAATTACCTTTGTTTGAACGAATTATCATGCAGGCATATTTTTTCATCAAACAATTCACTCCTAGTGAAGATAAATGGTTTGGACTGGATGCCAGCGCAGTGAAGATTGAAAAAGTGCCGTTGGTCATTCAACCCGTAGAAAACGTCATGCTTAAAAGAAGATATAATTAAATAGACCATGAAAATTCTGATTACCGGCGGCGCCGGCTTTGTAGGCTCTTCGTTAGCGATAGCATTAAAAACCAACTATCCTTCCTATGAAATTTATTGTTTGGACAACCTAAAACGAAAAGGCTCTGAACTCAACGTAGCCCGAATCTCCCAACTCGGAATCACGTACGTTCACGGTGACATCCGCAACAAAGAAGATTTTGATTCGCTGCCAGCTGTGGATGCTGTCATTGAGGCATCTGCAGAGCCCTCGGTTTTGGCAGGATTGGACGGAACGCCCGATTACTTAATAAATACCAATCTTTTTGGCACCGTCAATTGCCTAAATTACGCCCTCAAACACCGCGCGAAATTCATTTTCTTGTCCACGAGCCGGGTATATCCCATCAAGACCATTGAGAAACTCAATTTTACCGAATCCGAAACTCGCTTTGAACTGACCGATGAACAACCCGTTAAAGGTGTTTCATCCAAAGGAATTGCCGAAGATTTTCCGTTGGAGGGCGCCCGCTCTTTGTACGGAACCACCAAACTTGCTTCGGAATTAATCATTCAAGAATACAACGAATTTTATGGTTTACAAACCGTCATTAACCGCTGCGGTGTGATTACGGGCCCGTGGCAAATGGGCAAAGTAGACCAAGGCGTGATGGTTCTTTGGATTGCAAAACATTATTGGGAACAACAACTGGGGTATTTTGGCTACGGTAGCACGGGCAAACAAACCCGTGACATGCTGCACGTGGCGGATTTATACCGTTTGATTGACTGGCAATTACATAATTTAGAAAAAGTAAACGGTGAAATTCTCAATGCTGGCGGAGGAAACGAAAGCAGTACATCCTTGCAAGAACTCACCAAAATCTGTCAGGAAGTAACGGGCAAGACCATCCCTATCAAACAAGTGGCCGAAACGCGCACCGCAGATATTCGCCTGTATATTACCGACAATTCGAAGGTAACGCGGCTCACGGGCTGGGCTCCTCAGATTGGGGTGCGGCAGATTGTGGAAGATATTACCGAATGGTTGGACCAAAATCACGTTGCTTTAGCACCCATTTTAAAATAAATTATCTGCTACAGAGTATTGAGTAAAAAAGTAGTGAAAAAACATTAAGCCTTACTACTCCCTACTCATTACTCATTACTCACTACTATCATGCACATCCAAGTTCGACATGCTACCAATCCGACGGATTTCAAAAGCTACGATACGCACCGAATCCGTGAGGAGTTTTTGATGGAGAAACTGTTCGTTCCGGATCAGTTCCATTTTGTTTATTCTCACTACGACCGCATGATTGTGGGGGGAATTAAGCCCGTAGGACAATTGCATAAACTACCAGTTTATGAGGAACTCCGCGCCGATTATTTTCTTGAACGCCGCGAATTGGGCATTCTCAACGTGGGTGGCGATGGTTTTGTGATGGTAGGAGAAGAACTTTTTACGCTTCAAAAACGCGACTGCCTATACATAGGAAAAGGACATAAAATGGTGTCGTTCAAGAGTTTAGACCCCGAATTTCCCGCTAAGTTTATTCTGGTTTCAACGCCTGCGCATCGTCTTGTGCCAACAGCCCTGATGAAAGCCGCCGATGCCATGCCCGTAGATATGGGCTCTCCCGAAAAAGCCAATACTCGTACGATTTATAAGTACATACACGCGGGCGGCTTGGAGAGCTGCCAGCTCGTGATGGGCATGACGGCCATGAAATACAGCAGTGTTTGGAACACCATGCCGCCGCATGTCCACGACCGCCGCTCAGAAATTTACGTCTATTTTGATATGGAAGAAGACCAGCGTATTTTCCATTTTATGGGGGCTCCCGAAGAAACCCGCCACTTGGTGGTAGCCAACGAACAGGCAATTATTTCTCCTCCGTGGTCTATCCACGCAGGAGCCGGAACCACCAGTTATTCGTTTTTGTGGGCGATGGCTGGAGAAAACTATTCCTTTACAGATATGGATATGCTGACAATGAGTGAAATAAAATAAAATTTCAAAAAAACTAACCATAATGCTTGGTTTTTAAGAAAAAAACACACAGTTTAGATTTACAATCGTTGAAGGTAGACTTCAATTTTAGAGATAGCGGTCTGGCGATGCAGACCGCTATTTTTTCCCCTTTTGAGTCCACAAATACGATTGTCAATTCATTGTTAAACTAAAACTGTGCGTAATTATGAGACTTCAAGTGCACGCGATCCACTTCGACGCAGATTCAAAATTGCTCGAATTTATTGAAAAGAAACTAGGAAAACTCGAAACATTTTATGACCGAATAACCAGTGGAGAAGTATACCTCCGATTAGATAAAAGTGAAAGCAGTAAAGTCAAAAATAAAGTTTTAGAAGTCAAAATCAACGTTCCCAATGCGGAACTATTCGTAAAAGAAAGTGGCAAAAGCTTTGAAGAAGCCACCGATTTAGCCCTTGAGGCCCTCAAAATTCAGATAAAAAAATACAAAGCCAAACGGCAGGAAGTAGAGAACAAAACCATCAAAGAAGCCACTACCAATGGCTCAGAAGTAGCCGAAGAAATAGAAATTGAGGAGATTTAGAAAAGGCTGCATTCATAAAAAGGGCGAATACGACGGGTATTCGCCCTTTTTGTTGGGCTTCATCGCCCAAAAGTCTTTAATCTTGATTAACTTTGAAATACCACTACACTCCATCTTTCCCCAAATTCCTTTATGAAAAAGCTTTTCTTTTTATTGCTCTTCCTTACTGCCCAAATTTCGATCCCTATTTTGGCCCAAGTGCAAAAAGCACCCAACCGAGCCGAAGGAGACGGCCCTTACAAACGACTCATCATCAGAGGCGTGACCATCATCAATAGCACTGGCTCGCCCCCAATAGGCCCCATGGATATTGTGGTTGAAAATAACCGCATTGCCCAAATTCGTCAAGCAGGTTATCCAGGGATGCCCGCCAACCCCAATAACGGCATAAAAGCCAACCCAGGCGACAAAGAACTGAATTGCCAAGGCATGTACCTCATGCCCGGTTTTGTAGATATGCACGGCCATATCGGTGGTGTACAGCAGGGAGCCAATGCCGAATATGTGTTTAAACTCTGGATGGCCCACGGAGTCACAGCCATCCGCGACCCATCTTGCGGCAATGGACTAGAGTGGGTGCTAGACCAAAAAGAAAAAAGCGCCAAAAACCTGATTACCGCCCCCCGCATCAAAGCCTACACCGTGTTCGGACAAGGAGCTAACGATTTTATATCTACGCCCGAGCAGGCCCGGGAATGGGTACGCCAAAATGCCAAAAAGGGCGCTGACGGTATCAAATTTTTCGGGGCCGAACCCGAAGTTTTTAAGGCCGCCCTCGACGAAAACAAAAAGCTGGGGCTTGGCTCAGCCGCCCACCACGCCCAAACCGAAGTAGGACGCATGAACGCCCTGGCCACCGCTAGAGCGGGCCTAACCAGCATGGAGCACTGGTATGGGCTACCAGAAGCACTATTTGAGGACAAAACCCTCCAAAATTATCCAACAGATTATAACTACAACAACGAGCAAAACCGATTCGAAGAAGCGGGTAAACTCTGGAAACAGGCGGCTAAACCGGGTACTGAAAAATGGAATCAGGTGATGGACGAAATGTTGAAACTGGATTTTACCATTGACCCTACCTTCAACATCTACGAAGCCAACCGCGAACTGATGCTGGCCCGCCGCGCCGAATGGCATGAAGAATACACCTTGCCCTCACTATGGCGCTTTTATGGCCCGAGCCGCATCTCTCACGGGTCGTATTGGCACAACTGGGGTACGGAGCAGGAAGTAGCATGGAAAGAGAACTACCGTCTGTGGATGGCGTTTATCAACGAATACAAAAATCGTGGGGGGCGCGTTACAACGGGCTCTGATTCTGGTTTTATTTATCAATTATACGGATTTGCCTACATCCGTGAGCTAGAATTGTTGCGTGAAGCGGGCTTTCATCCGATGGAGGTCATCCGCGCGGCTACCCTTAAAGGCGCTGAAGCCCTCGGGATGGCCAAAGATATTGGCTCGGTAGAAGTAGGAAAACTGGCCGATTTTGTGATTACGGAAGAAAATCCACTCGCTAACCTGAAAACGTTGTACGGCACAGGAGCCATTCGTCTCAATGACAAAAACGAAGTGACGCGCGTGGGTGGCGTAAAATACACCGTCAAAGATGGCGTGGTGTATGATGCTAAAAAACTATTGGCCGACGTGCGCAAGATTGTCGCCGATGCTAAAAAAGAAGAGAATTTTGAAATTACCCAGCCAGGTATGCGCCCAAAAACAGGAAAAGTATCTGGCAGTAATTAGTAGTAATCAGTGATTGGTGGTTTGTGGTTAGTTGGGAAGAATGTTTAACTTTGCAGTCTATTATTGAAGCTAATTGAGTGCTGAAATTGTCCCTAAGCACTACCCACCAATCACTAATCACCCGATGCTAAGCCAACGAGTCAAAGAGATATTTCAGGAAATAGAACAGTTTGAAGTTGCCACCAAGGAGCAACTGGAACAATATCGCCAGCGGTTTGTGGGGCGAAAAGGCGTTGTTGAAGCCCTTTTTGAAGGACTGAAAGACATTGCCAAAGAAGAGCGCCGCGCCGTAGGTCAGGAATTGAACGCTTTAAAAAATTTCGCCCTTGACCGCTTCGCCGTTATTCAGGCCGAGTTTGAAGCCAACGATAGCGGTAACGCTGGCCCGTCTGTTGATTTGACGCTTCCAGTCACACCTAACCAACTCGGCAGCATACACCCACTTACTTTAGCCCGCGCCAAAATCATCGAAATCTTTGAGCGCATGGGTTTCAGCGTAGCCGACGGCCCCGAGATTGAGTCGGACTGGTACAATTTTACGGCCCTCAACTTCCCCGAAAACCACCCTGCCCGCGAAATGCAGGATACGTTTTTTGTGGCCAAAAATGCCGAAGACCCTACACAAGACATGCTCCTGCGTACGCATACCTCAAACGTACAGATTCGGATGATGGAACGCCAAAAGCCGCCCATCCGCGCTATTATGCCCGGGCGTGTGTACCGCAATGAGGCTATTTCGGCCCGCGCGCACTGCTTTTTCCATCAAGTAGAAGGTTTGGACATTGATAAAAACGTAAGTTTCAAAGACCTCAAAGACACACTTTATCACTTCTCCAAAGAGATGTTTGACAAAGACGTCAAAATACGCCTCCGTCCGTCGTTCTTCCCTTTTACCGAACCAAGTGCCGAGATTGACATTTGGTTGGGCACCGACACGGAAGAGACCTACCGATTATCCAAAGGAACTGGTTGGGTGGAGATTGCTGGCAGCGGTATGGTAGACCCCAACGTCTTAGCCAACTGTGGCATCGACCCCGAAGAATATACGGGTTTTGCCTTTGGCATGGGTATTGAGCGCATTGCCCAGCTTCGCTACGGTGTCCGCGACCTACGCTTATACTCTGAAAATGATGTACGCTTTTTACGTCAATTTGAAGGAGTGTAATACATCCACGATTGAAGTCACGAAGAAAGGGTTGAAAACTAGTTTTCAACCCTTTCTTCGTATTCTTTTAGTTTTTTATCTATTTGACTTTGAGGGTACCTTTCACCTGTAAATTTCGGCCTCGGTTTCTGGTAAACAATAACAAACTAAAACCCACCGCCAATCCACTGTTCGTCGTCAAAGTCTCCTTCCAGTTCTCCCGATTTAGAAACGAACAACGGGCGAGCTTTTACGGGGCGCTCAGGTTTGACCGTCATGAAGTTGCGGTATTGCTCATCAGAAATTACCTCCAACGAAAGCGCGCGTTTAAGCACAATCGGGAACGGAACCCGAAAAAAATCAGCAATATCGACGGCCAGAGAAGAAGATATTTTGGTAATGCCCCGGTGAAAGAAGCTCTGCACTTCACTCTCGGGCAGCAACGCATCAAAAACGAGTTTTTCCGAACGTTGACACAAGGCATCTGGCTGTGGATAACTCATATACAACCCCAACGAAGCAGTCAGCAATGCCGTAAAATAACAGCGCTCATAATCATTGGCCTTGGCGTTCAAAAACACCCACCCTTTGTTTTGAAACAAAGCTGAAAAACCAACAAATTCGGTTTCTACCGCGTGTAATTGCGCCACTTTAACCACTTCAGGATAAGGCAAACGGCGACCTAATTGGCGGATAATATCCTGCCCCGACGATACGTCGGCCGCCTCACCAGCGGGTTCCAATAGCCAATCGCCCGCCAATAGTCCCTGAAATAAACGCTCACCGTCGCGCTGGGCCGCGACTTGCCCCAAATGAAGCAACGTACGGTCTTGCAATCGGAAGTCAATCGGGACTTGATTTTCAGGTTGTTTTTTCTTCCCCATTTTACCTTAAAAGGTTGAGTATAAGACAAAAGTAGACGAATTTTGAAAATGTACAAATGAAAAAAATAACAAAAGGTGATAAATAAGTGTATTTTCAAATTGTCCAGTTTTCAAATTTTCAAATTAGAAGGGTAGCTTTGTACCAACATTTCAACAGACCACATATGACTGATCAACTTAAAACGGTTCCGCTCAACGACCTCCACCAAAAATTGGGAGCAAAAATGGTACCATTTGCTGGCTTTATGATGCCCGTTCGCTACTCATCCGACCTTGAAGAGCACCATTGTGTTCGAAACGGAGTAGGCGTATTTGACGTGTCGCACATGGGTGAATTTATCCTAAAAGGCCCCAAAGCCCTCGACCTCATTCAGCGGGTATCGGCCAATGACGCGTCGGTGCTGTTTGACGGCAAAATCCAATACAGCTACCTACCCAACGAACAAGGCGGTGCAGTAGATGATTTGCTGGTGTACCGAATCGACGAGGAGGAATACTTTTTGGTGGTCAATGCCTCTAATATCGAAAAAGACTGGAACTGGATTCAGAGCCACAATACCGAAGGCGTTCCGATGATTAACGCGTCCGATGATTTGTGCCTTTTTGCCGTACAAGGCCCCAAAGCAGCCGAAGCGCTGCAAAAATTGACGAGTATTCACTTGGCAGAAATGGAATATTATACCTTCAAAAAAGGAACCTTTGCGGGTTTGCCAGATATTATCGTTTCGGCCACGGGTTATACTGGGGCGGGCGGATTTGAGTTATATATTCCCCGATACGCGGCCATTCACGTTTGGCACCACATTTTTGAAGCAGGCAAAGAGTTTGACATAAAACCCATCGGCTTAGGTGCGCGCGACACACTTCGCCTCGAAATGGGGTATTGCCTCTACGGAAACGACATCGACGACACCTCCTCTCCGCTCGAAGCAGGCTTGGGCTGGGTAACCAAATTTACCAAGAATTTCATTAATTCTGAAGCACTCCTCCAGCAAAAACAAGCAGGATTACAACGCAAACTGGTTGGCTTTGAAATGATTGATAGAGGAATTCCGCGCGGTCATTATGAACTTTGTGATGCCGAAGGCAACGTGCTAGGCCACGTAACATCTGGAACCCAATCACCTACCCTAAGCAAAGGCATCGGCCTAGGATATGTCCCTACTGCTTATAGCAAACCAGGAAGCGAGATTTTTGTCAAAGTGCGCGAAAAATTGCTGAAAGCACAAGTCGTAAAATTACCATTTGTAAAACCAACCGTATAACCGAAAATCAGTTTTATGAACTGTTGTTTTCGTTAATAATATCGTATGAAATCCATTGACGTCTGCTTGACCCCCGATTTATTACACCTTCATGCCATCGACAATACCATCGTCGTTGTTGCCGACATTTTCAGGGCTACCTCCTGCATGGTCACGGGACTGGCGTATGGCATCGAAAGCATCACGCCCGTTGCCACGGTAGAAGAATGTTATGCTTATCAGCAAAAGGGGTATTTTGCGGCGGCAGAGCGCAACGCCTTGAAAGTAGAAGGGTTTGAACTAGACAATTCTCCTTTTAGCTACATGGACGACCGCCTCGTAGGTGGGCACGTAGCCATGACCACAACCAACGGAACCTTGTCTATCACCAAAGCCAAAGCGGATGCGGTAAAAGTATTAGTGGGTGCATTTCTTAATTTAGGCGCCGTGGCCAATTATCTTCAATCTCAATCGTACGATGTGCTGGTATTGTGTGCAGGCTGGAAAGGCCGCGTCAATCTGGAAGATACGCTTTTTGCGGGGGCGTTGGTAGAAGCTCTCAAAGAAGAATACATGATTGCCGAAGACAGCGCCCTGATGTCGATGCGGGCCTACCAGCAAGCCAAAGATGATTTGTTGGGCTATGTGTCCAACTCGTCGCACGTACGGCGCCTGCAACGTCTCGGTATTCAAAAAGATATTTCGTATTGCCTCCAACGAGACTTATACGATGTAGTGCCCATTTTGCGCGGAAGTACGCTGGTGGGTATGTGAGGAAAGCAGTAGAAAGTCAGGAGCGAGTCTATGGCTCACTCCTGACTTTTTACTACATTCTCTCGGGCACTTCAATGCCTAACAACCCCATCGCTTTTTGGATTCCGTCGGCTACGGCTTGTGAAAGCAATAGACGAGCCTGTTGGGCATCGGCATTGGGTTCTTGTAGTATCGACACCTCTGCATAAAACGTATTGTACGCCTTTGCCAATTCGTACGCATACTGCGAAATCAACGCAGGGGAATAATTGCGGGCGGCATCGGCCACTCGCTCAGGAAATTGGGTAAGGCAGAAAATAACCTCTTTCTCCGAATCGGTCAACGGAACCGTCGCGGCAGGTTTTGACCACTCTACACCCATTTGTACCGCCTTCCGCAACACCGAGCGGGTACGGGCGTGGGTATATTGAATAAACGGCCCTGTATGCCCGTGCAACTCTACCGACTCGGCAGGGTTGAACAGCATTCGCTTTTGAGGGTCTACTTTCAACAGATAATATTTCAAGGCACCTAAGCCTAGCATCGAAAACAGTTTTTGTTTTTCGGCCTCGCTAAAGTCATCAATTTTTCCTTTGGCATTGCCTTCTTCGGCCGCGGCTGCGGTTACTTCGGCTACGAGTTCGTCGGCGTCCACGACCGTTCCCTCGCGTGACTTCATTTTGCCCGACGGCAAATCCACCATGCCGTAGCTCAAATGATAACAGCCGTCGGCATAAGCACGTCCCAAGCGTTTGAGAATGGCAAACAACACCTGAAAGTGGTAATCTTGCTCGTTTCCGACTACCCAAATGGATTTATCGGTGTGAAAATCGGCAAACTTGAGGTCGGTTGTACCCAAATCTTGCGTCATATAAACAGAAGTACCATCGCCCCGCAATACGAGCTTTTCGTCTAAGCCTTCGGCCGATAAGTCAATCCATACCGAATTGTCAGATTTTTGAAAGAAAACACCTTTGGCCAAGCCTTCGTCCACGGCATCTTTGCCCAGAAGATAGGTGTTGGATTCGTAGTAAGTCTTGTCAAAACTGACCCCGATTTTTTGATATGTATCGTTAAATCCAGCGTAGACCCACTCATTCATCTGCTTCCAAAGCGCAATCGTTTCGGCATCGCTTTGTTCCCATTTCAGGAGCAGTTGCTGAGCTTCGAGCATCCACGGGGCTTTTTTCTCGGCTTCTTCTTTGGTTTTGCCTTCGGCTACCAAGGCTTCGATTTGCCGTTTGTATTCTTTGTCAAACAAGACGTAATATTTACCAATCAGGTGGTCGCCTTTCAGGCCTGACGATTCGGGGGTTTCACCGTTGCCGAGCTTGGCGTAGGCCAACATCGACTTACAAATATGAATGCCACGGTCATTGACCAAACAGGTTTTGACCACGTCATAGCCGTTAGCTTTCAAAATTCTAGACACCGAATCGCCCAAAAAGTTATTTCGTAAATGCCCCAAGTGCAAGGGCTTATTGGTGTTGGGCGACGAAAATTCGACCATGACCGACTGCCCGTTGGGGGCCGAGAAACCAAAATTCGGGTCAAGTGCCAAGGTATTGAGGGCTTCAATCCAGGCCGATTCAGCAATGCTGAGGTTCAAAAAACCCTGCACCACGTTAAATTTGCTCACCACGCCCGATTTTTCTACCAGATACTGTCCGAGGCTATTTCCTATTTCGACGGGAGGTTTGCGGAGGCTTTTGGTGTAGGGAAAAGTAACAAACGTATAAAAACCTTCAAAGTCTTTTTTGGTCGGCTGAAGCAGGATTGTTTCTTCGGCAACGTTATAAATTTCCTGTAATGCGCTTTGGATATACGTCTTGATAATTGATTCTATATGCATAATTCCGTATTCATTATTCCGTTATTCGTCGTGAATCGCTCATTGTTACCCTAAAGAGAATAGTAACCGATAAGAGCGACTCAAACAAGTCGCAAAAGTACTTCAAATTCGTCAAGCAAATAATAATTTAATCGTATTTTCGTATCTTCAACCCCTCAGTGCGCACAAAAAAGTTGATTTTAAATAAACCGTTTGCTACTTTTATTGATAACAAGCGTTTATGATGAACATCTAACCATTCTGCACTTAACAGTCAAGAAATGAAAACGTTGAAACAAATACTACGCTTATTGATGTTCATGGGTGCTTTGTTTTCAGAAGCTCAGGCCCAATTGGAGCAATCTTTACGGCTGGAGTTTAAAGTCAGCCAAACCAATGATGAATATTTCGACGTTACGCCGCTCAATAAAGAAGGGTTATTGGTAACGCAGCGCAAAGAAGAATATTATGGAAACGAAAAATGGTCTTTTTTTCGTTTTGATACCCTGCTCAAACAACAATGGTCGGCAGAGTATAAGTTGTCTTACGAACTGCATCCCATCAAAACTTATCACAACCAAAACTACCTTTTTTGGCTGCTTCAGGAAACCGACAGCGACAAGCTGACCGTGCTACGGGTGGATTTACACAACGGTGAAATCGAAACGTTTAAGGGAGATTTATTGACCCGAGCCGACATTGTGCATTTTAAAGTATTGGGCAACACCGCTTTTATTGGCGGCTACCACCACAGCCGGCCCGTAGTCATGGCTTTTTCTTTTTTTGACAAAAGTATCAAAGCACTACCGTATCTGTACACCACCAACACCGAAATCAGTAACATCGAACTCGACGAACAACGCAATCAACTCAATGTTTTGCTCTACACCATCAAACGAGGTGACTGCCAATTTACCATCAAAACCTATTCGTACGAAGGCAAACTCATCAAAACAACAACGATGCCTTTTGAAGGCAATAAGGGCCTGATTTCGGGCAAAATCTTACCACTCGACGAGGCTTCGTCGCTCATTGTCGGCAATTATGCCCAGGGTTGCACCCAATATTCGCAGGGGCTTTATTTCTCCAGAATCAAAGATGCCGAGCCTGAAAAACTGCAATGGGTTGATTTTTCTAAATTGGAAAACTTTTTTAATTACCTAAAACCCAAGCGCAAGCAACGGGTAGTAGAAAAAATTTCTAAGCGCAAGGAGGAAGGAAAAGAGCCTAAGTTTAGGTACCGACTGCTGGTCCATGAAGTGATCAAATCCAACGATGAATTTGTGCTAGTGGCGGAGGTGTATTATCCCGTATATAAAAATGGGAACATATATAATGGCGGTTTTGCGGCCCGAAACCCCAACCGCGAATTTGATGGTTTTCGCTATACGCATGCCATCGTTTGTGGGTTTGACAAAGCAGGAAATCTACTATGGGATAACTGTTTTGCCCTTGAAAATGTCGAAAGCATTGAACTACTGCCCATGGTTCAGGTCACCCGACGCGATGGGCTGTTGGTGCTGGGCTATCCCAAAGACGGGAAGATTAACACAGAAGTGATAGAGCGCAACAAAATAGTTCGTGAAAAAGAGGCATTTACCATCAAAAGTGCCGACGACAACGACCGCATTGTAGATAATGAGCGCGGACTGTTGGCGGCTTGGTATGACCATTACTTTTTGGCATACGGCTACCAGAAAATCGGCAGTGAAAAATGGGTCGGCGCCCCGCGTGAAGTCTTTTATATCAACCGCTTCTCTTATGACCCCTACGCCCCTCGCTTAGATGCTAAAGAAGAAACAAAAAAGGGGAAATCATCGGGAAATTAATCAGGCAATGATTTTTTCGTTAAAGCTTCTGACCACCTGCGCGATTTCGGGCAAAAGGTCGGGGTTTTTCTCAATGCCGTTTCCAACCACTACCACATCGGCCCCCGCTTCAAGCGCCGCTTGCGCTTTTTCAACGGAATTAATGCCGCCTCCCACAATAATCGGGGTATCTACCGCTTGGCGCACTGCCGCAATCATCTCGGCCGAAACGGGCTTTTGTGCCCCACTTCCTGCATCTAAATACATGATTTGCAAGCCTAACAATTCGCCAGCCATGGCCGTACAGGCCGCCACGCCAGGTTTGTCGTGGGGAATAGGCGTAGTGTTGCTGATATAAGACACCGTAGTGGAGCGGCCACTCTCGATGAGCATATAACCCGTGGGCAGAATTTCCAGTTTGCTTTTTTTCAAGAGCGGGGCCGCAATAACGTGTTGCCCAATGAGGAGTTCGGGATTTCGGCCCGAAATAAGCGACAACAACAAAATAGCATCCGCCGACGGCTCAATGTGCAGGCTGTTTCCTGGAAAAAGAATCGCAGGAATATGGGTATGTTTATGAATCGCGGCAATGATTTCATCTGAAGCATACCGAGTAATGAGGCTGCCGCCCACAAAGAAAAAATCGACTCCGTAACGCGCACTTTCGGCGAGCATAAACGGAAACGACGCCAACTCCACCTTGTCGGGGTCGAGCAACACTGCGAACGCTTTTCGCCCGTTTTGAAGATTACTTTGAAGTTTCGTTCGTATCTGTGCCTGCATTCGTATTTTGCTGAGTAGCCAAAAAATCCATTAATTTTTGTCGTGCCAGTCCTAGTAGCCAAGTCGTTGCGTAAGAAGTAACGGTTTTGACAACCCACGATGTTTTTTCTGTATGACGCTCACTGCCGCCCGAAACGTTGCTCCCACTTTTTGTTTTTGTTTCAGGTTCATCTTCTGGCAATAGCGCATCAACCAACAAATAGACCGCCACAATCACGCCGCCGATGACCAGCGCCTGCTTACCGATTTCGACGGCTTCCACTTTTAAGTCTTCTATTTTTTCTTCCAACAGACGGCGATACCCTTCTGAGGCAGTTTGTAATTCTGTAATCCGGCCATTGGTGTCGCCAAATGGCTCCTCAAAAGTCAGGATATTTTTTGGGAGTGAAGCCATTATGTGGATGTTTTTAAGTGGATTACTGAGATTTTGAGGGTGAATAGCCGAGACAATTTACGCCTAATCCATTCAATTTTACTTAAAATCTGCTAGTAAATCTTTCTCAAAAGTCGTAAAAACCTACTAGAAGCCCAAAACTGAACCTAATTTTTAAAGAAATTGTAACGCAAAAGCGTCTAAGCGTGTACCTTTGTATGTTTATACGCAGTAGTTAGTACCTTGCATTGTTTTTTACTGAGACCAGAATATCCCTTATTTGTAACACAAATTGAGTACTATCAATATAAAATAACCAATGCCACTCGACCAAGAATTTGATAAAGAGAATGCCACCGGCGACGAAATGAGTTTTATTGAGCACCTCGAAGAATTGCGTTGGCACGTAATTCGGGCTGTAGGGGCGATTTTAATTTTTACCATTGCCGCTTTCATTTACATTGAAGAAATCTATGACAAAATCATATTGGGCCCTTCCAAGTCTGATTTTTGGACTTATCGGATGCTTTGCAAAATCGCCAACTTTACTGGTGCCGAAGGGCTTTGCATTGAAAAACTAGACTTTGAGTTACAGAGTCGTGAGATGGCCGGCCAATTTACCATGGCGCTGCTTTCTTCCGTTATTATAGGTTTATTATTTGCTTTCCCTTACGCCTTTTGGGAAGTATGGCGGTTTATCAAGCCGGGCCTAAAGCCCTCGGAGCGGCGCGTGTCAAGGGGTGCGGTTTTCTACGTTACCTTTTTGTTTTTGTCAGGGGTTTTCTTCGGATACTACATTGTTTCGCCGCTGGCTATTAACTTTTTAGCCAATTTCCAATTAGACCCCCGTATCAAGAACCAATTTGACATTACCTCGTATGTAGGGCTGATTTCGGTATTGACGCTTGCCTGCGGCCTTACGTTTCAGTTGCCAGTCGTGGCGTTTGTTTTGTCGCGAATCGGTTTTCTTAACCCTCGCTTCATGCGCGAGTACCGCAAACACGCCTTTGTCGTTATTTTGATTTTGGCGGCGGTCATTACCCCCTCTCCCGATGTGCTCAGTCAGGTATTGGTTGCATTACCTTTAACGCTTTTGTACGAAATCAGCATCTTGGTTTCGGCTTGGGTTGAGCGCACTAAAAAAGAAGACGCAGAATTGGAAGCCAAGGAAGAAGAAGCCAGTGCAATGGGTGAGCCTTGGAATCCTGATGCTGACATGTAATTTATCATGATTCAATTTACCGACATTTCTAAGTCCTTCGATGGACGTATGGTATTGGAGGATGTTTCTGGGACGTTCAAACCCGGCGATACAAACTTAATCATTGGTGGGAGCGGCACGGGTAAAAGCGTGCTGCTCAAGTGCCTTATTGGCCTTGTCAAACCCGACCACGGCAATGTGCTCTACAACGGTCGCGATTTTTGGAACAGCGATGAAGACACCCGCAAGCAGATTCGCCGCGAAATGGGCGTTCTTTTTCAGGGTGGAGCACTATTTGATTCCAAGACCGTAGCCCAAAATGTACGGTTTCCGCTCGAAATGCTCACCAACATGAGCGAAAGTGAAAAAAACGACCGGGTAAATTTTTGTCTTAGCCGCGTAGGCCTTGAGCAAGCCGCTGGGCGAATGCCCTCCGAGATCAGCGGTGGAATGAAAAAGCGCGTCGGTATTGCGCGGGCCATCGTAATGAATCCTAAGTATTTATTTTGCGACGAGCCGAACTCTGGCTTAGACCCGCTCACGTCCATCAAAATTGATGAACTCATCAAGGAAATTACGGACGAATACCACATTACTACCGTGGTGATTACGCACGACATGAACTCGGTCTTGGAAATCGGCGAGAAAGTGATGTTTCTGTACAAAGGTCACAAAGTCTGGGAAGGCGATAACACCACCATTACCCAGTCAAAAGTGACCGAACTGAATGAATTTATTTTTGCCAATAAGCTACTACGAGATATGAGCCGCCAATAAGGATTTTCGGTTTGTTTACGAAAACACTTTCCGGTAAATGGGCTTTCGGTACAAAAACTGCCCGTATAAAAGAGGATAAAACAGGTAGTTTGTCAACATAAAAGGCGTACGAAACTCGATTTCGTCGGCAATGATGGTATGCTCGCCATCTTTAATAATTCGGTGGCGATGCCGCCAATAGCTCAGGAAAAAAGGGAGTTTTACACCTTCATCAATAAAAAAAACCTCCTCAGCATTGCCCTGTTGCTCCGTAATTTTACTCGTCCACAGTTGCTTGAAGAGAAAAAAATTTAGTTCTAATTCTACCGTATTTCCTTTCAGGCACCCATCAAATCGCACCACCCGAACAGGAGGAAAAGGGGGACTCAATCGACGAAAGAGTGTTTCATCAAAGCCTTTCCAAACCTGCAGGTAGGGCTGCTGAACGGGGGTTTTCAGAATAAGTTTCATGACCAATTAACACGCCCTACTCAAAAAAGTTTTCTACTTTGCAGTTCAATTCACCAATACTTTTACCCTTATGTTGACCGTTTACGGAATCCCCAACTGCGACACCGTCAAAAAAGC
>JAIXPV010000432.1 GCA_027486105.1 Runella sp.
GTCAGCGCCAAAACGCACAAATTCGACGCAAATGGAAATTGTACCGATGTAGATTTTGCAAAAATGATGCCCATTGTCAAAGCCAATCTGCCTAAAAGTTTCAAAGGGTTTATCGGCATTGAGTACGAAGGTGGAGCGATGAAAATGATGGGTTCCAAAGAAAACTATCTCGACGAAGATGCTGGCATAAAGGCCACGAAGGCATTACTGGAGAAAGCCTTAATAAGTTAATCCTTCAAACATCGACGAGGACTTGCTCTTCACCGCTATATTTTTCTGTCAACGTCGTCGAGGAGTCTCCCTCGGCGACGTTCTTTTTTTATATGTATCTTTGCCCAGCTAATAACCGACCAATGCTGCAAGCTTTTTTACGTTTTATTACCGAAAACCAACTCTTTAAGCCCACCGACCGATTACTTCTGGCGGTGAGCGGGGGCATTGATTCGGTCGTTCTGACGGAACTTTGCCATCAGGCGGGTTTTACTTTCGGCCTTGCGCATTGTAATTTCCAATTAAGAGGCAAAGACTCCGAAGGCGACGAAGTATTTGTACAACAACTGGCTCAACAATACGGTGTTGACTGCCACATACATCGATTTGAGACCAAGGAATTTGCCAAAAAACGGGGCATTTCTATCCAAATGGCCGCCCGCGAATTGCGCTATTCATGGTTTGAAGAAATCCGTCAGCAATTTCATTATGCCTATATTCTCACAGCTCACCACCAAGATGACCTCCTCGAAACCGTCCTGCTTAATCTAACGCGGGGTACGGGCTTGGCGGGTTTGCACGGCATTTTACCCCAAAAAGAGCGTTTGGTTCGTCCGCTGCTTTTTACCCCTCGAAACGACATACAGACTTTTCTGACGCAAAATCAATTGCCTTGGCGGGAAGACAGCTCCAATGCCTCCGTTGATTACGCACGCAATCGACTTCGCCACCACGTGGTTCCGATTTTGAAGGAGCTTAATCCGAATGTAGCAGACTCTGTAGCTACGTTGGCCGAGCGCGTCAAAGCAACTGAAAACCTACTAGCAGCCAGCCGAAAATCCATTGAAGCCGAAATCATTACGACCGAAGGTAGCACAATAACGATAGCCATTACGCCATTAGAGCAGCAAGTTGCCCCTATAGAATTGCTGGCTCAGTGGCTTGCAGACTTTGGTTTTACGTACCAACAATCAAAACTCATTTGGCTGAACCGAAAAGGTCAAACGGGCAAACAGTATTTCTCACCAACTTACACACTGACCATGAACCGGGGGAAATGGCTTGTCGCTCCTACCCACATACCCAGTTCAGTGGTTTATGAGTTGCTTGAACCTAGCGGTAAAATTCATTATGCCGGAGGGCATTTGACGTGGACAATTGGTGAAACCCCCGTTACAGAAAATAAAAATGAAATTGCTTATATGGATGCGGAGGTACTCACATTTCCAATCAAACTGCGTCTTTGGCGGCCTGGCGATTGGTTTTGTCCGCTGGGCATGAAGGGGAAAAGAAAGAAAATCAGTGACTTTCTGGTCGATGCAAAGGTGCCCCGAAATCGAAAAGACCAAGTCTACGTTCTCGAATCAGGCGGTGAAATAGCTTGGTTGGTTGGCTTACGATTGGATGAACGTTTTAAAATCAGCGAAACAACTGTTAAAATTCTAAGATTTTCACAAGCCAAATCCAATTGATAAACAGGCAGTTAGCACACATAACCTACTTCACCCCAATAGTTTTTCTCAAAAAAAGCTTACTTTTATTTTTTTTTTTATTTATTGAGACCTAACAGGTAGAATCCTATTTTCCTGCTACTGTAACACTTTTGCAATTATGAAAACCGTAGGTAAAATCGCGTTGGGATTTGTTCTGACCCTGATGACACTCAACGCATTCGCCCAAAATGCCAGACTCCGGTCGGCCAATCGGGCTTTTGACGAATACAGCTATGCTGATGCTGTGCGGGGTTACGAAGAATTCCTTCGTGTTGATAAAAAATCTGACCCTATCGAACGCAAAGAGGCGCTAGAAAAATTGGCTTACAGCTACCGGCGTCTCCAAGACACCCGCAATGCGGAAAGAGTTTACGGACAATTGATAGAGAGTTTTGCCGATTCCGACAGCCGAAATTATCTTTACTACGCCCAAGCACTGGCAAGCAACGGCAAACACCGTGAGTCACAAAAAATGTACGGTAAATACGCCGAACTACAATCGTCCGATTTACGCGGTCGAAAGTTTGCAGTTACGTACATGGACATGAATCGTTTTTACAAAGATTCGGCTATGTATCGGGTTGAGTATTTGCCAGTCAACTCAAAACAAGCCGATTTTAGCCCCATGTATTTCAAAGGAGGATTAGTTTTTGTTTCCTCCCGGGCCGAATCTGGCATCATCAAGCGGGTTTTTAACTGGAACCAAACACCGTTTCTTGATCTCTATTTCACCCCCGATACCTCGGCCCTTAAAGGCGTACGCGACAACTACGTCAACTCAACGGGAACTTTAGGCGGTGCCTCTGCCACTAATGGCAACACAGGCACACTCGCGGAGGCTACCCCCACCCCCGATTTGCCAATGCCCGTCACCAAAGCCGAGAAATTCAGCCGCACACTCAACACCAAGTACCACGAAGGCCCCGCTACTTTCTTTAAAGATTACACCAAAGTGGTCTTTACCCGTAACAACTACAACGGTGGAAAAAGCAAGAAAAGCAACGACGGTATCAACAAATTGAAGTTATACATTGCTGACCAAAAAGGTAAAGATTGGGGCGGTGTCAAAGAACTTCCTTTCAATAGCGATGATTATTCTACGGGCCACCCCGCGCTTTCACCCGATGACACCCAGCTTTATTTTGTCTCGGATATGCCAGGCGGATTTGGCGGTACAGACGTTTATGTTGTAGAATACAACAACGGGCAATGGGGCACGCCTGTCAATTTAGGCAAAGAAATCAATACCGAAGGAAATGAAATGTTTCCGTTTATCGACGCAGGGGGCAACCTATACTTTGCCTCCGACGGTCATGAAGGAATGGGCGGTCTGGATATTTTTTATGCTGAGCTTAAGGAAGGAATTGCCTACA
>JAIXPV010000555.1 GCA_027486105.1 Runella sp.
CTATCGGTGAAGAACTCACATGGCAAATGGGACGTCCGATTGGATACACTCCCAACGAAATCCGTCGTGGCTTTCACGAACGCGCCCGCTACATGATGCAAGCCGCTATAGGTGCCTTGTCGGATGTGCCAGTTTCAGAAAAAGAAGGTTTTCAGCGTTTTATCCGCCGCGAAGCCCTCGGAACGGTGTTTGTGGTGGCTCCTTGGAATTATCCCTACTTAACGTCGGTCAATGTGGTTATTCCTGCATTATTGGCGGGTAATACCGTGATACTCAAACACGCGCAACAAACGCCACTTTGTGCCGAGCGTTATGCGGCGGCGTTTAAAGCGGCTGGGCTGCCCGAAGGTGTTTTTCAATATCTTCATACCACCCACGATTATGTGGCCCGAATGATTGCCGACCCTCGCGTAGACTTTGTGGCCTTTACGGGTTCTGTTTCGGGTGGTCATGCGGTACAGCGGGCGGCAGCGGAGCGTTTTATTGCCACTGGTTTGGAGCTGGGAGGGAAAGACCCCGCCTACGTGCGTGCAGATGCTCCTTTGGCTTTTGCGGTGGAGAATTTGGTCGATGGGGCGCTCTTCAATTCAGGACAATCTTGCTGTGGTATTGAGCGTATTTATGTTCACGAAAAAGTATATGATGAATTTGTGCAGGGTGCGGTAGCCCTTGTTAATCAGTACGTTTTGGGCAATCCGTTGGAAGCGGGTGTGCATCTTGGCCCGATGGTGCGTACCTCGGCGGCCGAGTTTGTACGTGGTCAAATACGCGAGGCCGTCAGTCAGGGCGCAGACGCATTGATTGACCCTTCGGGCTTTCCATTGAACCAAGTTGGAACGCCTTATTTAGCACCGCAATTGTTGGTCAACGTCAATCATTCTATGCGTATTATGAACGAAGAGACCTTTGGGCCAGCCGTTGGAATCATGAAAGTAAGTAGCGACGAAGAAGCCATTCGACTCATGAACGATAGCGACTACGGCCTGACGGCGTCGGTTTGGACGAGTGATACCGATGCTGCATTACACATTGGGAACCAAATTGAAACGGGAACGTGGTTTATGAACCGCTGCGATTACCTCGACCCCGAGCTTGCCTGGACGGGCGTGAAAGACTCTGGTCGTGGCTGTACTTTATCGGCGTTGGGCTATGAAGCCCTGACCAGACCGAAATCGTTTCATTTGAGAGTGGAGGGGTACTAAGCTTTTGGAAAAAGCTAAGCATAAACAAACGCATATTAAAAACAAAAAAGCCTGCCTTATTCTGCTGAAAGGGTCTATTGTAAGTGTAAACCCACTTTTTAGATGCTTTCAGCAGGATAAATAAATCAATAATCTGTGACAAAAATAAAAATTGGCCTGTTAGAATGTGACCATGTGCGGGATGAATTTCGGCACATTGCGGGCGACTACCGCGACATGTTTCCCGCGTTGTTCGTGCCGTTGGCTCCCGAATGGGAATTTGTATTTTATGACGTAGCCAACGGCCATTTTCCAGGGTCTGTTCACGAATGCGACGTTTATCTATGTACGGGTTCTAAATTTTCGGTCTATGACGATGAGCCCTGGATTTATGACTTAAAAGCGTTTTTTCGTCAGATGTATGCCCAACAAAAAATCTTTTTAGGGGTATGTTTCGGACACCAGATGCTGGCCGAAGCCTTGGGCGGAAAGGTACAAAAATCGGCGGTGGGTTGGTGCGTAGGAATTCACGAATTTAAGATGTTAAATAAAGAAAGAACCGCTTGGATGAATCCGCCCCAGGAAAGCCTGCATCTGCTGATGATGTGTCAGGACCAAGTGCATCAATTGCCACCCAATAGCACGATACTGGCCTCGGCAGATGATTGCCCCGTAGCCATGTTTCGTGTAGGAGGGCGAATGCTGGGCGTGCAGGCGCATCCCGAGTTTCCGCTACCTTACGAAGAGGCCCTTATGCGCTCGCGGGTGGAGCGAATAGGTGCCGAAAAAACGGCCAAAGGACTCGAAAGTTTAGCCTTGCCTTTGCACAGTACTTTGATGGCGCAGTGGATGGTAGGGTTTGTAAAGTCTGTTTTATGATGCCCTTTCAATTATTCAAATGATGATTGCCCAATTTCAGGTAAGTGAATTAGCGGAGTTTCTTAAATATGGTATTTCTGGATTAAGTACCATTGCTTTTATTTTGTCATTTTACCTGCTGAGTCGCGAGAGCAGTCGGGCTAAGCCACGGGCCGAGATGCTGCGCTCTATTAGAATGTTCATGGGGTTGACACTTGTCTTGGGGTTGGTTTCGGGCGTCGCTGCCATTCTAAATCCCACCACTGACCCCGCCCCCAATGCTGCCAAGAAACCCGTCAAAAAAGCCTCATTGGTGAGCAAAATAGTAAAGCCACGGGCGCCCTGGAACATTGAATTGTTTTACGAAACAGGGGCCAAGCCGCTCGCCCAGCACCTTATTGATGAGCTACAAACCTACAAAGATTATAGCGTCAAGATGACGGCGTTGACGGCTGCTCGAAAAAAAGAGCTTAAAATAAATGGGAGCCAGATTAGGTATGAACTCGTTGAAAAAGAGGCAGCTAATCAGCTTCATAAGCGTTTGGATAAGATTCTTCCGCAGGATGTTAACTTAAATCTCAAACAAATCACCTCTACCTCTCCCAATTATTTAAGCATCTTTGTGTGCGATTAATGGTTTTGGTACGTTAAAAAACACCTTCCAGATTCGTTCGTACTGTAAGAAGTATTTTTAGTAATTAAATTTTCAATAATCATAAAACAACGATGAAGAAAACGTTCATAACCCTTTCTTTACTGGCTTGTGCCGCAGCTGGATTTGCGCAAACCCCTGGTGGTACCCCTCCGGCGGTTTCTCCTATGCCCATGAAGCCCGAAATGACCGAAATCTGGGAACCCGAAGTAGGGGTGGTAACGCCGGGTAAAAATGCGGGAGATCCGCCC
>JAIXPV010000210.1 GCA_027486105.1 Runella sp.
CAGCTGTAGTGAAGTTGGATTGGTTGTTCCTACAGGAAACCCCGCTTGGCGTAATTCTGCCGTTGAAATCTTATAAATCCCTTTTTGAGCAATCGGAATCTTAAAATACGTTTGCTGATAGTTGATCCATTCGTTGCCGTAGGTGGTTTGGGCGTGGGTGGATAAAACAAAATGGGTGAAAAAGAATACGCTGATAACAGCCGCTAACCTAACTCGCATCTGATTGTATGTTACGGATTTACCTCTGCTGGTAGAAACTGATGCAATTTACTCCAGAAATAATAAAAATCCTGAAAGAGAAGAGGTGGATTTTGGAGATATTAACGAAAGATAAAGAGGATAGGAGTGAAGATACATATTCTGACTCAGGGGAAGTCAAGCTAAGCCATAAAAAATAATTTGTTATGCTTGCAGAGTATTTTTTGCAAAAAAAATGTTTGTTTTGTAGTAAATAATTCCAAATTGAGAAACAACCTTAAACCATGAACGCATATATTGTAGCCGGATACCGCTCGGCGGTGGGCAAAGCCCCCAAAGGTACTTTCCGTTTTACACGCCCCGATGACCTCGGAGCCGAAGTAATCAAACACATGATGGCCCAATTGCCAGCGTTGGACCCCGCCCGGGTGGACGACCTCATCGTGGGCAATGCCGTGCCAGAAGCCGAGCAGGGAATGCAGATTGCCCGTTATATCTCGTTATTGGCTTTGCCTAAAAGCGTGCCAGGTTTTACTATCAATCGTTATTGTGGGTCAGGTGTAGAAGCTATCGCCCTTGCGGCGGCTAAAATCCACGCTGGTTTTGCTGATTGTATCATAGCTGGCGGGGTAGAGTCTATGTCGATGGTACCTACAACGGGTTGGAAAATGGCGCTTAATTATGAGATTGCCAAAGAACACGCCGACTACTACATTGGTATGGGACTAACGGCGGAGCAGGTGGCCAATCAATTCAAAATCAGTCGGGAAGATCAAGATGCTTTTGCGCTGGCATCGCACCAAAAAGCGCTTGCAGCGCAAGCTGCTGGTAAATTTGACAGTCAGATTGTGCCAATTACCGTCAAAGAAACCTATTTTGACATTAATAGTGGCAAAAAGAAAAACAAAGAATACGTGGTTACCAAAGATGAAGGGCCGCGCGCAGATACTACCTTGGAAGCCTTGGCCCGTTTGAAGCCCGTTTTTGCGGCAGGGGGGAGCGTTACCGCAGGGAATTCGTCTCAAACCTCCGACGGAGCAGCTTTTGTGGTCGTGATGTCTGAAAAAATGGTCAATGAATTGAATCTCAAACCCGTGGCTCGTATGATGTCGTATGCATCGGCGGGCGTGGAGCCTCGTATTATGGGCATTGGCCCCGTGGCGGCGATTCCAATTGCGCTCAAACAGGCAGGGTTGCAGCTGGCTGATATTGACCAAATTGAGTTGAACGAAGCCTTTGCGGCACAATCATTGGCGGTCATCCGGGAGTTGGGCATTGACCCAGCCAAGTTAAATCCAAACGGCGGTGCTATTGCGTTGGGGCACGCGTTGGGCTCAACGGGTGCGCGTTTATCGGTGCAGTTGTTTAATGAAATGCGCCTCCGCTATCAAAAATACGGCATGGTCACGGCCTGTGTGGGCGGTGGACAAGGCGTAGCAGGAATTTATGAATTCCTCAATTAATGTATTTAGCCTTGGAAAGTTTTAGACGGATTATCCAATTAGTCAGCCTAAAACTTTCCAAAAAGAACCTTATTTTTTGTTAGTCCTTTACTGCAATGACGGAAATTTCTACGTTAACTTCTTTTGGTAAACGTGCTACTTCGACGGTTTCACGAGCAGGGTACTGATCCGAAAAAAACTGCCCGTATACTTCATTGACCTTAGCGAAGTTGTTCATATCCTTCAAAAAAATTCCCGTCTTAACGACATTGGGGAAGTCGAGCCCTGCCTCATTCAAAATGGCTTTGATGTTTAGCATTACCTGACGAGCTTCGTCTTCGATTGTGCCGTTGACCAACGCGCCAGTGGCAGGGTCAATGGGGATTTGGCCCGAAACATACAGCGTATCTCCAACCATTACCGCCTGGGAATAAGGGCCAATCGGCGCGGGAGCGGCAGAGGTAAATATTATTTTTTTGGACATGACTTTTGGGTTTGAAATGAAAGATAATAGATGTTAGACGTCCAATTCACGCAAATACATCTGGATGGTATTTTCTAGCCCATAATAAAGGGCGTCGCAGATGAGCGCGTGGCCGATGGAGACTTCGTCCAAATGCGGAATTTGTTCCTTTAAATAACGTAAATTTTCGAGGCTCAAATCGTGGCCTGCGTTCAATCCTAGCCCCAAGTCATGCGCTACTTTGGCGGCTTTTACGTAAGGAGCTACGGCTTTTTCTCGATTTTCGGGGTACTCTGTGGCGTATGGCTCGGTATATAATTCTACGCGGTCAGCGCCGCAAATTTTGGCCCCTTCTACCATGGTCTCGATGGGGTCTACAAACACAGAAACCCGAATACCAGCACTTTTAAAAGTCTGTACCAAGTCAGTAAGGCGGTCGCGGTGCGTGATGGTATCCCAGCCTGCGTTGGAGGTAATGGCACCAAGCGCGTCCGGAACGAGCGTCACTTGGGCAGGGCGGGTGGCAAGTACAAGTTCAATAAATTTAAGCTCGGTAGGATTGCCTTCAATGTTGAACTCAGTGCTTACCACTTGTTTCAAATCCAATACATCTTGGTAACGAATGTGGCGCTCATCGGGACGTGGATGCACCGTAATGCCTTGGGCGCCAAATGCTTCGCAATCGAGGGCGGTTTTGACAACATTAGGGTTGTTGCCTCCGCGTGAGTTGCGCAGAGTGGCTATTTTGTTGATATTTACGCTGAGGCGAGTCATTTTTAATCGAATAGTTTAGTGCCGTTGGGCGTTTAAATGAGGGAGTAAAGCCGTATTTTAAGGTATGCTTACACCCGTTATTCTAACTTTCAACGCATCATAATGGTTTCAAAAGTATTCGGAAATAGTCTTTTACACAATTTTTGGGACAGAATCTTGTTATTCTCACTTTTTGTCTATATTTCGACAAATTATTACCACGTTAAACACTTTCTCAATCTTGAAAGAAACCTATCAAAAATGGTATTCGCCCACGTTGGGCCGGGATATTGAAATGCTCGTGATAGGGCATTGGGGGTATCCCATTCTCCTGTTCCCGACGTCGATGGGCAGATATTACCAAAACAAAGAATTTGGGCTAACTGATTCGGTACGAGGGTTTGTTGACGCAGGGAAAATAAAACTGTACCTAATCGACGGCATCGACGAAGATAGTTGGTACGCCAAGCATTTACCGCCAGCGGTCCGGGCACATAATCATTCTGTCTATGACCGTTTTCTGAACGACGAGCTGGTACCTTCGATTCGTCGTGAAGCCAATGTGGACAAAATCGCGGTGGCAGGATGCAGCTTTGGGGGCTACCATGCACTCAATTTTGCCTTCAAACACCCTGATAAAGTGGCTTATATGATTAGCATGAGTGGAGCGTTTGACATCCGCAGCTTTGTGGAAGGGCACCACGATGATACTGTTTACTTCAATAATCCGGTTGATTTTATCCATAACGAAGAAGCATGGAAGTTCCATCATATGAAAATTGTGCTGGGGACGTCAGAATGGGATATTTGCCTAGAGGCCAACATCCAGATGTCGAATCTTCTGAAACACAAAGGTATTCCCCACTGGTTGGATATAAGAGGCTGGGAAAAACACGATTGGCCCCTTTGGAACCGGATGTTTCCGGAGTATGTGTCTCAAATGGGGCTATAAATCAGTCTATTTTGCAAATAATTGTCATCTAAAAATCACACTAACCGCGCCGGGGCATCCGGTGATTCATTTATGAAAAAAATAGGAATACTTCATGGAATGGAAAATACATTCCCCCAAGCTTTTGTTGAACGGGTCAACCAATTGGATGGTAAAAATATTATTGCAGAGCCAGTGCTAATTGACCGGGTAGTGCAGGGAGAAGCCACCGACTACGCCGTCATTATCGACCGTATTTCGCAAGACGTGCCTTTTTATCGGGCGTTTCTTAAAAATGCCGCGCTTTGCGGTACCGCGGTTATCAACAACCCGTTTTGGTGGAGTGCCGATGAAAAGTTTTTTAATAATGCGCTGGCCGTGAAACTAGGTGTGCCAGTGCCAAATACGGTATTGATGCCTTCCAAAGAACGTCCGACCGATACTTCAGAAACTTCATTTCGTAACCTGAAAATGCCGATGGCCTGGGGAGAAATGTTTGAATACGTGGGTTTTCCAGCCTACATGAAACCCCACGCGGGCGGAGGGTGGAAAAGCGTCTATAAAATCCATGATATGGATGATTTGTGGAACAAACACGCTGAAACCGAACAGTTGGTAATGATGCTGCAAAGTGAGGTTACCTTTGAAGATTATTACCGTTGTTATTGTTTGGGTGGCAAATACGTCCACATCATGCCATATGAGCCGCGCAATCCACACCATCTTCGCTACGCTACGCAGCCCAAAACCACGGGTGAAGCGCACAAGAAACTCATTGCCACGATTACGGATTATGTATTGCGCCTCAACAAAGCCCTCGGGTATGATTTTAATACCGTAGAGTTTGCCGTACATGATGGCATTCCGTACGCCATTGATTTTTGTAATCCTGCGCCCGATGCCGATATTCATTCTGTAGGACAAGAAAACTTTGATTGGATTGTAGAAAATGCCGCTAAAATGGCCATCGAAAAAGCAAAAGCGCACAAAGAAGGCAAAACCAACCTCACGTGGGGAAGTTTTGTGCGTACTTCGGCCATGAACTTGCCGATCGCAAATTTGGCCAAAGGCGACGTGGAACTCACCGAGGAGGCTCCCAAAAAAGCTGCGCCCAAAAAGGCAAAAGACGAAGAGCCTGCTAAAAAAGCGCCCAAGAAAAAATAAGTTTATTGTTTGCGGTTGGTACGGCGGTGCTAGGCTCATCGGTGTACCAACCGCAAACGGCATCCTATAAACTCATCTGCTATGCCCCTTTTTACACTCGGAATTGAGGAAGAATTTCAGACAATAGACCCTGAAACCCGTGGGCTGCGTTCCCACATGTCGAAGATTGTAGAGGATGGTAAAATCATTCTTAAAGAGCGTGTTACGGCCGAAATGCACCAGTCGGTTGTGGAAGTAGGGACCAATATTTGTACCAATATTCAAGAGGCACGTCAGGAGGTGACGTACTTGCGAAAGATGATTATTGATTTGGCAGCGCAGCAAAACCTCAAGATTGCGGCGGCTGGTACGCACCCCTTTTCTGATTGGCAAGATGAGCTGATTACGCCCAACCCGCGCTACGATAAGCTCATCGAAGAAATGCGTGACGTGGCACGCGGCAACCTGATTTTTGGGTTGCACGTCCACATTGGCATTCCTGACCGGGACACGGGGGTCAAACTTATCAATTCATTGACGTACTTTTTGCCGCATATTTATGCACTTTCTACCAATTCGCCTTTTTGGTGCGGACGCAATACGGGTTTTAAATCGTATCGCTCAAAAGTATTTGACAAGTTTCCCCGAACGGGTATTCCCGAATATTTCGAAACGGCGCACGATTACGACGATTACGTGAATCTGCTCGTGAAAACGGGTTGTATCGACAACGGTAAAAAAATTTGGTGGGACCTGCGCTTGCATCCTTTCTATAATACCATTGAGTACCGCGTCTGTGATATTCCGATGCGGGCCGATGAAACCATCTGTTTGGCCGCGCTCATGCAGGCGTTGGTGGTGAAGATTTATAAGTTGATGAGCAAAAACCTCAACTTTCAGCATTACCGCAAAATCCTCATCAACGAAAATAAGTGGCGCGCGGCTCGGTACGGGATTCACGGAAAACTTATTGATTTTGGCCGTAAAGAAGAAGTTCCTTATTATAACTTAGCGCAAGAATTACTTGAGTTTGTGGATGACGTAGTCGACGACCTCGGCAGTCGCAAAGAAGTAGAATATATTCACAAAATCCTGGAAATGGGCACGGGAGCTGACCGTCAATTGGCGGTATGGGAAGCTACGCAGGACTTTAGCAAAGTGGTGGACTATATTGTGCAGGAAACCGCCTATGGATTATAAGGTAAGAATTGGCCTTCGAGATGAGACAACAAAAAGTGTTCGGCCATTCAGTTTCTCTTTTGAAAAAGCAACCGAATGGCCGAAATTATTATAAATTGGTCAAAAAAGCCATCGTGTCTACTCCATCGGCGTAGTCATACAAAGATGGTTTTTGGGCTTCCCCCAACGGAAGGCTAGACGGGAAATGCCCTGCTTTTGATACAATGCACTGGATTTTTTCGGAGTGTGCTTCCAACTTTGATGTTAGGTCGTTGGCATCGGTGTAGTATTCAAAAAACAGCACAGAGATGGGCGAAACCAACGAGTCGGTTTCCCGCAGCATCAGAAAACCATTGTCGAGGTGCGGTTCTTGGTTGACGAGATACACCGATTTGTTGTATTCATAATTATTGAAATACTTATGATGGTTTCGGAAAAAGTCGAGTTGCGGCTCGATGGCTTCATAAAATTTAGAAAAATCATAGCCTGTTGGAATAAAGATTTTGGAGACATTGCGGCAGCCGAGGCCAAAATAGGAGTAAACATCTCTTCCCAATCCCATCAATTCTTCGTTTGTTTCTTCGCCCGTCAAAATTCCGACCGATGTACGGTTGCGGCGAATAAGGTGCGGTTTCTTAGAAAAATAGTATTCAAAATAGCGGGCGGTGTTGTCGCTGCCCGTGGCAATGTAGGCATCGGCGGCGTTTAAACGTTCGGCCAGGGTGATGCGTTGAGCCAAGGCGGGTGCTATTTCAATCAATTTTTCAATCAAAAATAGCATCAAGACGCGGTCGTCGGTGCTAAGCTTGGCCATAAGGTGGTGGCCGCTGAGGAGTACGCTCAGTAAATCATGAAAACCCACCGCGGGAATATTTCCAGCCATAACTACCCCGATTTTTTTAGGGATAAAATCAGGCTGTTCAGATTGTAATTGGTAGGTACTGAGCCAAGTCCGTAATTTTTCTTCGTTGAGGTATTCTTCTCCGATTGCCTTCAGCGCATTGGTGACAAAGTCAGGAACGAACCAATGATTTTGCGAATAAGCCTTAAAGACAACGTCTTCTATGGCGTTGGAGGTGAGGATTTTGCCCAGCTCGACAAAGGGTGCTATGTGTTCGGTGCTATTATTCATTGAAATATTTATGGGAAAAGTACAAAAAATCAAAGAATTATGATTTTTATGACCCAACCGAAACTTTAAATAATTAAATTTGTGTTTTGATTACAAGTGCAAATATCCCAAAACTAAACGATACAGTGCAATTATGGCAATCATGATTACTGACGAATGCATCAACTGCGGTGCATGCGAGCCGGAATGTCCGAATACTGCAATATACGAAGGTGGCGTAGAATGGACATACGCAGGTGGTACTCATTTGGAAGAAGTTGACTATGGTGATGGTACCGTTGTAGACGCCAAAGTAAAACAAAGCCCCGTTTCAAACGAATTTTATTACATTGTTACAGATAAGTGTACTGAATGTATGGGTTTTCATGAGGAGCCGCAATGCGCCGCCGTTTGTCCCGTAGATTGTTGTGTTCCTGATCCAGAAAATGTAGAAGATGAAGAAACATTGCTTGCCAAGAAGGCGTGGATGCACGGTGAATAACCCAATGTCTTTTAAATAAGAGGAAAGCTCCTTTAATCTAAGCCCCTGAGAAATCTCAGGGGCTTTTTTTGTACCCTTTTTTCCGACTTTGACTTAAAATTTTAAGTATATTCTTTATGGTCAAGTAGAAAAAAATATAATTATTCGAATGTTTTGTTTACATAAAGAAGAAGTAGTGAGCAAATAATATTTTGAAATTATTTAATAATGCAGAATAAAACTAAAATTTGTATTTTTTTAATATTAAATTAAATTTATCAATAATATTAAGTATAAAACTACGGAAACATTAAATTTTTATGAAAAATTACTTAAAAAATGAGCCAAAAATTTGGATTTTTATAAAAATAAGTCAAAGTTTGTATCGGAAAACAAAACCAGTCAATGCCCACCTTAAACAAAATAATATTATGAAAAAATTTAATTTACTTGTTTTATGTTTGTTTACAACCTTTTTGGCTTTTCCTAAGGGAAATGCAGGTGGAAGAACAGATGGTAAAAAAGAAGAAAGTAAATCAGAAGCTAAAGTAGAAACTAAAACAGAAGGAGAAGAAGAGAAGAAAGGCACCTTTACTTTCTCTGGTTATATTGATTCTTACTACATTGGCAATTTCAATAAGCCAGCTTCTCGCTCAAACTTAGGTGCTTATTATGCCCGGGCATTTGATCAAAAATCAGGACAGTTCTCTTTGGGTTTGGTACAAACCAAAATGCAGTATAGTAACGATAAATCGGATGTAGTAGTAGATTTGGCATTCGGACCAAACGCCGACCTTGGAAACTACGGTAACGTGCTGGGTGCGCTCGGTAGCAATACAAATACGGCTTTAGCCATTAAGCAAGCTTATTTTAACTGGAAAGCTTCAAGCAAGTTTACGCTCACAGCAGGTCAGTTTGGTACGCACATCGGTTACGAAGTGATTGACGCGCCCGTTAACTTCAATTATTCTTTGTCAAACCTTTTCAACAACGGTCCATTTTACCACATAGGACTAAAAGCCAATTATGCTTTTTCTGATAAAGTATCTTTGATGGTGGGTCTGGTCAACAACGTTGACAATTTGAATGATAACAACCGTAAAAAAGGCCTTATCTCTCAATTGTTTATCAATCCTGCAAAAGGCTGGAACGTATACCTTAACTTCATCAACAGCAACGAAGCTAGCCCTGATGACAACGGAAACACTCCTGATGCACACTACAGAGTGTTGGATTTAACCACTTCTTATCAGGCTACTGATAAACTCTTAGTTGGATTAAATGCCGCGTACGGTTCACAAAAAGGTGATTATCAAGGTACTGGAGGCCCAACCTCAGCTCAGACTTGGGGCGGTGCTGCGGGCTATTTCAACGTTGCGGCCAGCGATATATTCAGCATCGGAGCGCGATATGAGTATTTTGACAACAGCAACGGTGTTCGTGCCCTGCTTAACAAAAAAGGAGAAGGCACTTCTGTAAATTCATTGACCTTGACGGGCAATTTTACTCTGGCAGATGGTCACTTGCTCATCAAACCTGAGTTCCGTTTGGATGCTTACAAGAAAGTGAGCGGCACTGGCGAAACAAAAAATCAGCAGTTTGAGGATGAAAATGGTGATTTTACCAAGAGTTCACAATCAACCCTTGGATTGGCTTTCATCTATAAGTTTTAGTATACTCGGTAAACTGTAACCGGTAGTTAGTTTTGATTGTTGGTCAATCGGCTGACTACCCGCTACCAATTCCTACTTAATAAAACGTACAACCAAAACCAGTCAAGTAACTTTATGAAAAAGTACATCCCACTCGTAATTTTATTGGGCGTGAGCCTTTTGGGGATTCTGATGCCTGCCATCCCTACCCAAATTGTGACCGAAGGCCTCAACTCAGGTGACATTGCTTGGATGCTCGTTGCTACGGCATTCGTTCTCCTAATGACTCCTGGCTTAGCGTATTTCTACGGAGGTATGGTAAACCACAAAAACGTGATTTCGACCATGTTGCAGAGCTTTATTGCCATGGGAGTGATCAGCATTGTTTGGGTAGTTGTTGGTTTTAGCCTTGCATTCGGTGATTCAATCGGAGGTTGGGTCGGAAATCCGCTGACATTCTTTATGTTTAAAGGTGTATTGGATGGTAAGCCTTGGTCATTGGCTCCTACCATTCCTTTGGCATTGTTTGCATTCTTCCAATTAAAATTTGCCGTTATTACGCCTGCGCTCGTTACGGGTTCGTTGGCTGAGCGTATTAAGTTTCGTTCATACATCCTTTTCATGGTGCTTTTCAGCATTTTCGTTTATGCACCTTTGGCGCACTGGACTTGGCACCCTGATGGTTTCCTTTTCAAGTTAGGTGTATTAGATTTTGCGGGAGGTACCGTCGTTCACATGTCGGCTGGTTGGGCTGCTTTGGCGGGTGCTTTATACTTGAAGCGTCGTCGTTCACACGTAGAAGCTAATTTCTTGCCTCCTGCCAACATTCCTTATGTATTGTTAGGTACAGGTTTGCTTTGGTTCGGATGGTTTGGTTTCAACGCTGGTTCGGCCGTAGGTTCAGGTCCATTGGCGGTTTCTGCTTTGGCTGCTACCAACACCGCTGCCGCTGCTGCAGGTTTGGCTTGGGTGCTTTTTGATACCGCCAAAGGCAAAAAACCATCTGCTTTAGGATTTTCAATCGGTGCGGTAGTAGGTTTGGTGGCCATTACACCAGCTTGCGGTTTCGTAACCATTCCTCAGTCTATCTTTATCGGTTCTATTTCTTCGATGGTATCAAACTACTTGGCGCACCTTCGTACCAAAACTACCTTGGATGATACGCTTGATGTATTCCCTTGCCACGGTGTGGGTGGTATGATGGGTATGTTGATGACTGGTATTTTTGCTTCTAAGGGTGTAAACTCGGCGGTAGTTGATGAAGGTTTGGCGTATGGTACGTTTACGTTGTTCAAAAATCACTTGATTGCGTTGGTTCTGGTTTCCATCTTTGCTTTCGTGATGTCGTATATTATCTTGAAAGTGACTGACCTTATTGAGCCGCTACGCGTATCTGAAGAAGACGAAAAAGTTGGTTTGGATATTAGCCAGCACGATGAGTTTTTAGTTGAAGCTTAATAATTCTTGTGGTTCGTATCATAGCGTTATTTTATGAAAATGAGCATGAACTAGAGAGGAATAAATATACCAACAAGACCACAGAGGGTTAGCCCTATTGACTGTGGTTTTGTTGTACTCGTTGAAGCTATCGGCTATGCTGGTAGCTTCATTTTTTTGTCCCAAAGCTAAAATTTTGTTCTTAAAAGCTATTTGGGGCTTTTTTGGGGTCAGTCGGAAAAGTTGGGGGGTGAGAAAAAAATCAGTTGTTTTGCATTGAATCAATTTTGAATACATTGCAAGAATCTTACTTAGCCTTAGTGCGTTTTCTGTTGCCCGAGGG
>JAIXPV010000017.1 GCA_027486105.1 Runella sp.
AGAGTCGCGGGGCGGCCCGTGCCGTCAGTTTAGAAAAATGTTTGGTCATTTCTTTGCATTTTGGTCGATACAAAGATGATACGACTCTCAGCCTTTATCAATTCCCAAACACGTTCTTAGCGTTTTGCCACGAAAAAAGTAAAGATACTTTGCCTCACTTAATATTTGATTTACTTCTTAAAACGTGCTCAATAGTAAATGGGAAAAAAACTGGAATGAACATACTAAGAAATCAATGTTGGCTTGCGCATGAAAATCAGGCTATTAAAAAGCAAGATATTGAAAAAGAAGTACCAGATTTTTTTAATTCAAAGGGGACATTGAATGCCATTTTTACATTACTCGGATTACCCAAAGAAAACGTTTTTATCACATCCCAACGTGAATTATTACAACTTTTTGCCCAAATTTAATGGCTGGTTTCAGTAAGAATCTACGACCAAATCAAGAACGAAATGGAAAAACTTATTTACAAAAAAACAGTATTGTTGTGGTGAATAAACACGAAGAAGATGATTCAACGGATTCTATTGGAAACGCTGGATGGGTTGCTCCGTCGTGTTGCTGGGTGCCCTCCAAACTGGTAAATCTATGCTTGGGCGGGAGTTGGTGAAAAACTGTTCTGAAACGATTCTTGGGCTGAATGTCGACGCTATCTACTATAACGCCCCCGCATCTTATGGATAACTCCCCGAATCTGCTCCCGCAACGCCGCGGGTTCTAGCACTTCACAATCGGCCCCTAATTCTAAAATCTTGCTTTCTAGCTCCTTATTGATGATGAGCAACAACTCAAAATCCATCCACTCGTCTGTCGTAAGGGTAAGTTTTTGAGTCGTATGCAGCGGCTTAGTGGACTTGCTACCTTTAAGTGGACATTGAGTTAAGGGAAACTTTTATAACTTAACACTTATGTCTGGAGAAAGAAGAGTATTTGACAAGGAGTTCAAACTGATGAGCGTTGAACTGAGCAATAGCCGCACAGACCTTGGTGCACTGGCAAAGGAATTGGATATTCCACCGGCAATGTTATATCGCTGGCGCAGAGAATTTTCTGCCAAACAAAACGGTAGTTTTCCAGGCAATGGAAAAGTTATATTGAGCGAAACGGAGCAGGAGTTAGCTCGTTTGAAAAAGGAACTTCGTGAAACCCAAATGGAGCGCGACATCCTAAAAAAGGCTGTAGGCATTTTCTCCAGGAGCGATGGCAAATATTCGGGTTCATAAAGAGCCATCGGAAGGTATTTCCCATTGAGAAAATGTGCAGGGTTTTTAAGGTAAGTAGGAGTAGATTTTACACTTGGTTGAGTAATGGATTATCGAATACCGCCATTGAAAACCAAGCTCTTACTGAGAAAATCAGGGTTATTCATGGTAAAAGTAAACAAACTTATGGAAGTCCCAGAATCACTCATGAATTGATTAAGGTGGATATAAAGGTGTCCCGTCCGAGGGTTGCCAGACTGATGAAGAAAGCAAAAATAAGGAGCATCGTTAAAAGAAAATTCCGTGTCACAACAGATTCTGAGCATAAATATCCGGTGGTGGAAAATAAGCTTAACAGGCAATTCAAAGTGGACAAAATAGCCACTGCATGGGTATCTGACATCACGTACATTAAGACGACCCAAGGCTGGCTATATCTCACCGTCATATTAGATTTAGCCGATAGGAGAGTAATCGGGTGGGCACTTAGTTCAACAATGAAAGCTATTGATACTGTGATACCTGCGTGGCAAATGGCTCAGAAAAACAGGAATATTACAAGTGAATTGATTTTCCATTCAGATAGAGGAATTCAATACGCTTGCAACGAATTTAAAAGTCTTTTGGAGAAGAATCCTTTTGTAATCAGAAGTATGAGCCGAAAAGGATATTGTTGGGACAATGCGGTTGCAGAGAGTTTTTTTAAGACTTTGAAGGCAGAATGCGTTTACCAAAATAAGTTTATAAATAAGCAGCAGGCGGCAGCAATTGTATTCGAATATATTGAGGTCTGGTATAATCGAAAAAGGCAGCATTCAGCTTTGGGATACGTGCCTCCAACAGAATTTGAAGAAATTTTAAATAAACAGAAAATCGCAGCTTAACCTTTTGTCCGCTTAACTATTGCAATTCCATATTTTTTGCTGCTCGCCAATCAATGGCTTGTTCCATCCTGAAGTAATTTTGGAAATATCGCCATTTCACAGGGTGAAATTTTGCTTCGACGACACCTTTAGAAAATAAAAATGATTCTAATCGTTCTCTGAATTCAATAACTAAATCACGGTTTAGTTTTGCTTCTTGATTCTTTACCTTAAAATAAATTTGGTGAGTGATAATCTCATTTTTATCATATGAAAAAAAGACATGCGGACCCATGGACATATCATAGGGAGACTTTTTAGTATTTTCTTCGGTAAACGTGTTCATATCTAAAATGTTATAGGGTTATTGCATGAAGGACTAAGTTAGCATCTTTGACAAATGGATGTAGCCGAATTATTTTTTGAGATTGATGATCCCCGCCAAGAAGGGAAGTGTTTTCATCAGTTAAGCGAT
>JAIXPV010000383.1 GCA_027486105.1 Runella sp.
AGAATACGATTATACAACGCAGGTTGAAAAAGACCTGAGCGAGTTGGAAGCATCGGCCAAGAAAGAAAAATATTTTGATGCGGTTCAGGAGCAATTCAAAGCCCTTAAAACCAAACTTACACACAGCAAAGACACCGATTTGGCGATGTTCAAAAAAGACATTAAGCAGGTATTGGAGCGCGAAATTGTTTCGCACGTGTATCTTCAGAAAGGTGAGCGGGAGTTTGTTTTCCGTACCGACCCCGAAGTGAAAGCCGCCTTGGATTTATTCAAAGATATGCCCCGCTACGACAAAATTTTGAAAGGCACAAAGTAGGTTTTTGAACCGAAAAATGTAACATAGGGGCAGGCCTCACGTCTGCCCTTGAAATAAAAAAGGCGGCTATCGCTCAAAACAATAGCTGCCTTTTTTATTTCCAAAATTTTAAAACTATTCAGGCGTTACGTAGGCCGCTGTAATGCCACCATCCACCAAAAAGTCGGTTCCTGTAATGTAAGATGATTCATCCGACGCCAGGAAAAGCGCGGCATAGGCCATTTCTTTGGCTTCGCCAAAACGCCCCATCGGAACGTGCACCAAACGGCGTTGTTTCTTTTCTTCGGTATTCAAAAATTTCATCAACAATTCAGTACGAAGTGGGCCAGGGCAAAGCGCATTGACTCGAATGCCCTCACGGGCGTGAATCACGGCCAACTCACGGCTCATTGACAACACCGCTCCTTTGCTCGCCGTATAGGCAATCTGCGGAGTAGCCGCACCCAACAAAGCCACAAAAGATGCCGTGTTGATGATGCTGCCGCCACCAGCACGTTTAAGGGCAGGAATGGCGTATTTACAGCCAAAAAACACCCCTTTCACGTTGATGTTCATCGTCAAATCCCACACCGATTCTTCGGTCGTCACGGCATTATCGTCATCGCTGTGCATGATACCAGCGTTGTTGAAAACGATGTTCAATTTGCCAAAGGTTTGCTCGGCAAAAGCGACCATGTTTTCGCAATCTGAAGCCTTTGAAACATCGCACCGTACGTAGGCGGCCTTGCCGCCTTGATCCAGAATCAGTTGAGCCGTTTCTTGTCCGGCAGTATCATTCACATCGGCTACCACCACGGCGGCTCCTTCTTGGGCAAATAAAAGTGCTGTTTCGCGACCGATGCCGCTGCTTCCGCCCGTAACAAGGGCAACTTTATTGAGTAAGCGCATACGTAAATTAAATTAAACAGGGTGTTAGTAAATGAGAACTATTTTTAAATATCAGCCAGTGATGACAATAAATTTTTAGGGTTAATGCTATACGCGTCAGAGTTGCATTTCTTTGGGTATCATACCCATAAACGCCTTGTAAACACGTACTACACCTGGGGGCGCAGGATGTTTGGAATCTCCCCACACCACCTTATGCTCTTTCTTACCTTTTTTATAAATGATAAAATAAGACGTTCGGCCGGGATGCTGAAAGTTCATGGTATCAAATTTTACGTCCTGCAATGATTTGAAAGCTATTTCGATATTCTTCGGGTTTTGCTGCCCCAATACTTCAAACTCCTTTGCAGTGTTTATACGCCGAAAGATCCCCCCATCATCAAGCAGTCGATATTCTTTCTCTAAACTTCCAATGGCCTGTCCAACAATCATTTGCTGTCCGCCAAACGTAAACGGATGCGTTGAAACCGCAAACGGCGTAGGGGGTTTGGAGGGTTGAGTTTGGGCGTACAGATTACCAAAGCCTAGAAAAAACAGGGCAAGAATTCGTTTTTTCATGATCTACCCTTTACTCTTCAATTCTTCCAACGCCAGCCACGCCATCAAACCAGGGCCAATTTCGAGGGCCGCTTCGTCGATATCAAACGTAGGGGTATGTACTCCCGATACAATTCCCCGGGCCTCATTGCGGGTTCCGAGGCGATAAAAACAGGCATCGGTTACCTGCGAATAAAACGCGAAATCTTCGCCCGCCAGCCACAAATCCAAATCAATAACATTTTCGGCCCCCATGTAATCAATCGCAGCGGCTTTGGAGCGACGCGTTAATTCGGGATGATTTTTCAAAAACGGATATCCTTTTCTGATTTCCACCTCACATCTTCCGCCCATGGCTTCGGCCATTCCTTGCGCCATTTTAGTGATACGTTTCCAGCCTTCTTCGCGCCATTCTTCATCCATACAGCGGAACGTTCCTTCGATGTATACTTCGTTGGGAATTACATTGGTAGCACCGTTAGCAATCACTTTTCCAAACGACAATACCGACGGAGCCGCTGGCTTACGGTTACGGCTGATGATTTGCTGTAACCCCACAATAATGTGCGACGCAATCAAAATGGGGTCAATCAGCATGTCGGGCATGGCCCCGTGGCCGCCTTTTCCCTTTACGGTCAAGTACAGTTCATCGGTACTTGCCATGTACATACCTTCCCGGAAACCGATTTTCCCGACGGGAATATTGGGGGCAACATGTTGTCCCAGAATACTCACAGGCGATGGATTTTGAAGCACTCCTTCCTTAATCATCAAAGACGCTCCTCCAGGGATTTTTTCTTCGCCTGGTTGGAAAATAAGTTTAATCGAACCTTCAAAATCACCCCGCAATTCGTGCAAAATACGCGCCGTACCCAGCAATGACGACGTATGCACATCGTGCCCGCAAGCATGCATCACTCCGGGGTTTTGAGATTTATAAGGTACATCATTGGCTTCTATGATGGGTAAAGCATCCATATCAGCCCGCAAAGCCACTACCCTACTCTCTGGATTTCGACCTTCAATGAGCGCCACCACACCCGTGTTAGCTACCCCTTCTTGCGGAGTTAAGCCCATTTCTTTCAATCGGTTGGCTACAAATTGAGCCGTATTAAACTCCTGAAAAGACAACTCAGGATGCGTATGTAAATGCCGCCGATTAGCCACGGCATCTGCCGCGTAGCTTTTGGACAAGGCTTTGATTTTTTCTAACATTGTCGTTTATTAAGTATTTTTGACGGAACAAAAATATGAAATAGAACGGGGATGACGCAGTGGTTACTGATTTTCATCTAATAAATATCTATCGTCTGCGTTATTTCTTTGATTCCTTCTTTTTACGGTAAATAATGAAAATAGGACTATTCTTCGGCTCATTTAACCCTATTCATATAGGCCACCTCATCATTGCCAATACCATGGCTACCGCCACTGACCTTGAACAGGTATGGTTTATTGTTTCACCCCAAAATCCTTTCAAAAAAAACAAAAGTCTGCTGCATGAATTTGACCGCTACGACATGGTTGAAAAAGCAATCGCCGAAAACAGCAAATTGAAAGTAAATGATGTGGAGTTTTCGATGCCCAAACCTAGCTATACCATTGATACTCTGACGAAATTGCAGGAAAAATTTCCTCAGCACACCTTCAAGCTCATTATTGGGGAGGATAATCTGGGGCAGTTTAAAAACTGGAAAAATTATGAAGCGATTCTACAATATTACGGATTGTACGTGTATCCACGTCCCAATGTGGCCGCCCATGAATTTGCCGACCATCCCGCCGTTAAATTCATCCCTGCACCGCTTTTGGATATATCGGCCACTTACATCCGTGATTGTCTAAGAAATAATCGTTCGATTCGCTACATGGTACCCGATGTTGTAGAAGAGATGATAAAAAGGAAGAAATTTTATATTTGACAATCTCCTTTGAAATACATTACTTTGCAGCGATTTTGAACCAAACTTCTCACAAAAATGTCAGAGATTGCAGAAAAAGTAAAGAAAATTATCGTTGATAAACTAGGCGTAGATGAGTCAGAAGTGACCGAAGAAGCTAGCTTCACTAATGACCTCGGCGCTGATTCACTCGATACGGTAGAATTGATCATGGAATTCGAAAAAGAATTCAACGTTTCAATTCCTGATGACCAGGCTGAACACATCGGTACGGTAGGTCAAGCCATCAAATACCTCGAAGAAAACGTCAAGTAAGCATATTTGTTGTAATTTATAGATCCATTTTATGATTCTAAAACGAGTGGTAGTGACGGGTATGGGTGCTTTGACGCCCATCGGAAACACACTGTCGGAATACAAAGAAGGGTTGTTTAGCGGCACCAGCGGAGCTGGGCCGATTACCCGATTTGATGCAACCAAATTCAAGACTCGCTTCGCCTGCGAAGTAAAAGGTCTGGATATGGCTCAATTTATTCCGCGTCAGGAAGCGCGTAAAATGGATC
>JAIXPV010000788.1 GCA_027486105.1 Runella sp.
CAAAAGTACCTATTAACAGCCCATTTTTTTTAAATCGTATCGGTCGGAAACGGCCCCCAAACAATTCATTCAATCATACTCTATGCAATCAATTCAACGCAAATGGAAATGGCTGGTGCTATGTATGCTACCGCTTTTTCCGACCTACAGCCAAACGCGTTATTCACTTCAGGAGGCCATTCAATACGGAGTGATGCACAACATCAACGTCAAAAACTCACAAACTGACGCCCGAAGCGCGGAATCGCGGATTGGAGAAATTCGGTCGGTGGGCTTACCGCAAGTAAATGCATCGGTCAGCCTCATGGACAACCTTATCATCCAGCGTGTTTTTTTGCCAGCTATCTTTTTTGACCCACAAGCCCCGGAGGGCGCACCGCCAGTACCCGTTGAATTTGGAGTAACATACTCGGGGAATGCGGCGCTGCAACTCAACCAAATGATTTTCAACGCCCAATGGTTGTTGGGTTTGAAAGCGGCGCAGGCATATCGGGAATTGGCCGTTAAGAACGTAACCCAATCTAAAATACAAATCGCCGAAAGCGTTTCAAAAGCCTATTATGGGGTATTGGTGGCCGAAGAGCGCGCCAAACTACTGGATTTGAACATTCAGCGTCTGGATAGCCTCACCCGCGAAATGGGAGAAATGAATAAAAAAGGATTTGTCGAAAAACTAGACGTAGACCGTTTGGAAGTATCGCTCAACAACCTAAAAACCGAACGCTCCAAGGTACAGAACATGGTGGATTTGAGTTATTATATGCTCAAATTTCAGATGGGCATGAAACTCGACGAAGCCATCCAACTGACCGACCGCATCAACGAAACCGACGTAGAAAAGATTGCCGCGGAAGTAAAGGCCAGCGATGCCAACGACTTCAAGTATGACCAGCGTGTTGATTATTCTATTCTGAAGAGCAACCTGCTACTTTCAGAAATGGACGTTGAGAACAACAAGAGAGGGTATTATCCTACCATTTCGGCTTTTGCCGGCTACGGGTACAACACGGGTAGAAATGGTTTTGGGGAAGTTTGGGGCTCGCCCTGGTTCAACAACGCCAATATCGGCTTGAGTGTCAACATTCCTGTTTTTGATGGTTTTGCCAAGAAATATAAGATTCAACAGGCCAAATTCACGGTCGATAAAGTGAAGCAAAGCATGAGTTTAGTGGAGCAATCCATTGATTTGCAGATTCGCAGCGCAAACATCACCATCATCAACGGCCTCGAGACCCTCAAAACCCAAAAGCGCAACCTTGATTTGGCGCAGGAAGTAGTGCGGGTGTCTAAAATCAAATACCAATCAGGAACAGGCTCTAATATTGAAGTAATCAATGCCGAGTCAGCCCTGAAAGAAGCTCAAACCAACTATTTTGCCTCACTCTACGAATTGCTTTTATCAAAAGTAGATTTGGACAAAGCCAAAGGGAAATTAAACTATTAAGGCAGTGGGCAGTGGCCCAAGGCTCATCTCGCCTCGCGGTCTACTATCCAACCTGAAATCTAACAACACATTTTATGAAAGCACAATACATTTTCTTATTAGCAGCTACTTTATTTGTAACTGCCTGCGGAGGCGAAAAGAAACCGAATACGTTAGCCGAGAAAAAAGAAGCCTTGGCCAAACTCAAAGCCGATGCCAAAACGCTAACGGAAAAAATCACGGCACTCGAAACCGAACTCAAAGCCGCTGACCCCACCATGAAAGCCGCCGAAAAGGTGATTCCGGTCGTGACTACCACACTCGAACCGCGCAGTTTCAAAAGCTTTATCGAGATTCAGGGAACGGTCGAAACCAAAAACACCGCTACTGCTACCCCAAGAATGGCCGGTACGTACACCACGGTCTACGTAAAAGAAGGCCAAACCGTAAAAGCAGGGCAATTATTGGCTAAAATCGACAATGCCATCTTGCGCGACCAAATCGCGGCCTTGAAGCAGCAAATGGAGCTGGCCAATACCGTTTATGATAAACAAAAAGCCCTCTGGGATCAGAAAATTGGAACAGAAATTCAGTATTTGCAGGCCAAGAATAACAAAGAGTCGTTGGAGAAAAACCTCGCAGTGCTGAATACGCAAGTTGACATGTATAATGTATACGCACCCATCAGTGGGGCAGTGGAAAGAGTAATGGCCAAAACGGGGGAGGTGGCCGCACCGGGTATGCCGCTGGCGAGTATCGTCAACTTGGGCAGCCTGAAAGCAACGGCCAACGTCCCTGACAGTTACTTAAGCAATATCAAAATGGGCGATGCCGTAAAAGTAAATCTGCCCGATATTGGTCGTGAAATCAACGCCCGCATCACGTTTATCAGCAAATTGGTCAACCCAGCCAACCGTACATTCAAGATTGAGGCCACTATTCCGACCAGTAGCGACATCAAGCCTAATATGCTTTCGATTCTGAACATTGCCGACATCAACAAAGCCAACGCCTTGGTTATCAAGCAAAACTACATCCAAAGCACTGAGTTTGGCGATGTAGTGTACGTGGCAGAAATGGAAGGAAATAAGAAAGTAGCGAAGTCGCGCAAGATTAAAACGGGAGTATCTTACAACGGCGAAATCGAAATCACGGAAGGACTCCGGGCGGGAGATTTGATTGTAACGGAAGGTTATCAGGATTTGGTAGACGGACAGGTAATCAGTTATTAATACGCTTATGACAACCCTAAAAGACTTTGCAATTACCCGGTGGTGCTTAGAGAATAAGACCACGGTATATCTCTTCACGGCCATTATTTCACTGGCGGGTTTGTTCGTGTACTTCACGATGCCCAAAGAGCAGTTTCCTGAAATCGCCGTGCCCACGGTTATCGTTTCGACGATTTACCCTGGTGCCAGCCCTTCAGACATTGAAACGATTATTACAAAACCCATCGAAAAGCAGTTGAAAGCCGCGAGCGGGGTGACAAAAATCAAATCCAATTCGATTCAAGATTTTTCACTCATCACGGTTGAATTTACGACGGGAATCACGGCCCAAACCGCCAAACAGCGCGTATCCGACGCGGTAGACAAAGCATTGGTCGACCTGCCTACCGACCGTAAGCAGGACCCCTCGGTACAGGAGGTAAACTTCTCGGAGTTTCCGATCATGAACATCAACTTGGCGGGTAATTATTCGTTGAAAAAACTGAAAGATTACGCCGAACAGTTGAAAGATGAAATTGAATCCCTGCCCGAAATCACCCGCGTAGACATCGTGGGGGCACTTGACCGCGAGATTCAAATCAACCTTGACCTGTACAAAATGCAGGCTGCGGGTGTGTCGTTCTTCGAAATTCAAAATGCCATTCAGGGCGAAAACATCAACGTATCGGGCGGTGAGCTCAACGTCGACAACGTACGCCGCAACCTCCGCGTGGTGGGTGAGTTTAAAGATGTAAATCAACTGAACAACATCATCGTTCGTTCGTCAACTGGCGCCACGCTTAAACTGAGCGAAATCGCCGAAGTAAAAGACGGTTTTGCCGAAAAACAAAGCTACGCACGTTTGGACGGAAAAACGGTAATTACCCTCAACGTTATTAAGCGGGGGGGCGAAAACCTGATTTCAGCGGCCGATGAAATCAAAAATATCCTGAAAAAATACGAGGATACAAAATTCCCCGAAGGATTGAAAGTGAGCCTAACCAACGACAGTTCTGAGCGCACCAAGGTGGAGTTAAATGACCTGTTGAACACCGTAATCTTGGGCTTTATCTTCGTGGTATTGGTGTTGATGTTTTTCATGGGTGTTCAGGATGCCATCTTTGTGGGGCTTTCAGTTCCGCTTTCTACCTTGGTGGCCTTTGTATTGTTCCCAGTGATCGCTTCGGCTACGGGTATTACGTTTACGTTGAACACCATCGTGCTTTTTGCTTTCTTACTTGGCCTCGGGATTGTAGTAGATGACGCCATTGTGGTGATTGAAAACGCCCACCGCGTGTACAATGACGACAAGAAACTCACTCGAAATCAAGCAATATCATTTGCGGCGGGTGAAGTATTTGTGCCAGTATTGACTGGCACCCTGACCACGATTGCGCCATTCTTACCGCTTTTGTTTTGGCCAGGGATTGTAGGTGAATTCATGAAATTCTTACCGCTGACGCTGATTATCACGCTTTTTGCGTCGTTGTTTGTGGCCTACGTCATGAACCCAGTATTTGCGTCTTCGTCGCTGAAGCGCGTAGAAGAGCACGCCAACGAAGACAAATCATTCCGTTCTATCCTCAAGCCGTTACTGGTGCTGATAGGGCTGTCGGTTGTGGGTTATTTTATCAACTTCGGTATCGGAAACTTATTCGCGCTGATTACGATTCTATACGTTTTCAACCACTATATTCTGACCCCATATATCATTGTTCCTTTTCAGGAAAATGTGTTTCCACGTCTGAAAAATGGTTATCGTAAACTCATTTCATGGGTAATTACGGGTGCTCGGCCTTATGTGCTGTTTGCGGGAGTGATTGCATTGTTTATCGGTACCATCATCCTGACGGGCATTGTAAAACCCAAATCGGTCTTCTTCCCTTCGGGAGATCCTGACTTCGTGTACGTTTACTGCGTGATGCCGCAAGGTACCGACGCCGCCAAGACCAACGAAATATTGAAAACCCTCGAAGACCGCGTGTATGGCGTTATTGGCAAAAACAGCCCGATTGTGGCTTCTGTGATTACCAACATCGGTATCAATGCTGGTGACCCTTTCAACCCCGACCGTACGGTGGTGCCCAACAAAGGAAAAATCACGGTGGCTTTCAAAAGCGTGGAAGAACGTATTCATTACGGCATCTCAACGGCTGATATTTTGGCCAAAGTACGCGAACGCGTAAAGGGAATCCCTGGTGCGCAGGTTACGGCCGAGCCAGAAAGCAATGGGCCACCTACGGGTAAACCCGTTACGATTGAAATTGCGGGTGAAGATTTTGATAAATTGGTTAATTTGACCGCTAATGTAAAAAATGCCATCATCAAAGCAGGTGTTCCGGGTATCGAAGAGTTGAAATCTGACTTGGTGTTGAACAAACCAGAAATCGTGATTGACATCGACCGCGAACAAGCCGCCCGTGAAGGCATCAGCACGGCGCAAATCGCGCTGCAAATTCGTGGGGCATTGTTTGGAACCGAAGTTTCTAAATTCCGTGACGACAAAGACGATTATCCCATCATGGTTCGTTTAAAGGAAAACGACCGTGGTCAGATTGAAAAGTTGTTGAGCATGAATATCGTATACCGCGACATGAACCTCGGCGGGGTATTGCGTCAGGTTCCATTGAGCACGCTGACCAATATTCGTTATTCGACCACTTACAGCGGTATCAACCGTAAAAATCAAGAACGTGTCGTGACACTTTCGTCTGATGTATTGGGTGGATTTAACGCCAACGACGTAAACGCCCAAATCAAAGAAGTGGTAGACGGCATTGAGATTCCGCAGGGCTATAACGTACGTTTGGGCGGTGAGCAGGAAGAACAAATGAAGTCCATGCAGTTTTTGAGCGTGGCGTTCTTAGGAGCTATCCTGTTGATATTCTTGATTTTAGTAACGCAATTCAACTCGCTGAGCAAGCCTTTCATCATCTTCTTTACGGTGTTGTTTAGCTTGATTGGGGTATTGTTAGGATTTATGATTACGGGCAAAACCATGTCCATCATCATGACGGGTGTAGGTATCTTTGCCTTAGCGGGTATTGTTATCAAAAACGGCATCCTGTTGATTGAATTTACCGAAGAGTTACGCGGGCGCGGTATGCCAACCCGTCAGGCACTCATCGAAGCGGGAGCGGCGCGTCTTACGCCCGTATTACTAACAGCTTCAGCCTGTATCTTGGGTCTAGTACCACTGGCTATCGGGATGAACATCAACTTTGTGACGCTTTTTACGGAGTTTGACCCGCAGTTCTTCATTGGTGGATTCAGTGCCGTATTCTGGGGCTCGCTGGCGTTCACGATTATCTTCGGATTATCGTTTAGTACCGTCTTAACCCTCGTGATGGTTCCTGCTATGTATTATATCATTGAGCGTTTGAAAGATCGCTTCGGTCGCAAAGACCGCCATGTTTTAGCGCCAGTTGTCAATGGAGTGGATGGAAAAGCATCTGCCAACGGCAACGGTGCCAAATCAAAGCAGGAAAAGAATTTAGAAGTATAGTTAATTTTAAAGGTTTAGAGATGCTTGGTAAAAAAAGCCGCCCCAAACGGGACGGCTTTTTTACTGGAAAACCTATGAAATTTGACATTATATTAAAAAAAATATACTTTCGTTTATATAATCAAAGACTTTCTATGACTACAATTCAGATAAAAGTTAGCGACGCGTTAGTAACTCGCTATGGGGTCAAAGCCTTGCAAGAACGTGTACAACGCGAAATGGAATGGGAAGAACTGCGTCTTTTAGCGGAGGATTACCAACAGTCCTTGGAGGAAATTAATATTGATTACAATACGATGGCCGAAACAGCTCGGCAAAAAGCCTGGGAGAAATTTAAATTAGAAAACGCCATACTCTTTCAGCCTTGAAGCGATTTGTAACGGATGCGAATGTTATTTTCAGTTGCCTTATTAGTGGCAAAGAACAATACTTGCATATTGTTTCAGAAAACAAATTTTACTTACCTGACTTTGCTCTCACAGAAATCCCGCTTTATCAAGAATTAATTACTGAAAAATCTCAGATTTCAGGTCAAAAACTTCGTGAATACACTTTGTATTTATTCGAAAAGTTGATTGTAGTTCCTAACTTCTTAATTTCCAATCATCATTATTATCAAGCATTTATGCTTTGTAAAGATATTGATGAAAAGGATATTGTATATGTAGCACTTTCACTTGAATTTGGCTATCCACTTCTTACTAAAGATGATAGACTTGCTTTAGGACTTCGCCACAAAGGCTTTACCAATGTTGTATTGCTTAAAGAACTGTTTGACAACTTAAACGGTTAGCAATTCATATCATCAGTTACTTATCCTACCTTTTCCCTAATTACTTCCCCACAAACTTCAACGCCAGCGAATTCATGCAAAAACGTTGCTGGGTGGGTGCGGGGCCATCGTAAAACAAATGCCCTAAATGCCCGCCGCAGCGCCGACAACGCACTTCTATGCGTTCTTCCCGTTCTGAAAAGTCTTTTCGAAAAAGCAGTCGGTTTGGTTCCGCAGGTTGCCAAAAACTCGGCCAACCCGTGCCGCTGTCGTACTTATGGGCTGAGCTAAATAGCAGATTTCCACAAGCGGCACAATGGTAATGCCCCGTACCTTTAAAGTCCCAATACTCGTTAGTGTAAGGCATTTCGGTAGAGCCTTCGCGGGTAACGGTATAAACGCCATCGGTTAAAACCTCCTCCCAAGTGCTGTTTGGCATGCGCAACGTTGTGGTGTCGACCAACGAGAAATAGGGGTTGTGTTTTTTTACCTCACTTTTGCAACTTATAAAAAACCCCCAAATACCGATAAGCCAAAATCGACAATACATTTTCATTAATGTCTGTATTTGCGGTTAGGAATGCTTAAAAATCCACTTCCCTTTGCTGAAATCGCAACTTTTTGAATACCAATACTTTTACCTCTAAAATTCACCATTTTACATTCTTCGGTTTCTCCCACCTCTAACTGCCTTTAACGCTCTTTTCCATAGTTTTTCTCCCCCGCCTCCAGCCGTACGGTCAAATGATTTTCTCGGGGAGGAATCGGGCAGCTGTATCCATCAGAATACGCACAATACGGATTATATGCTTTGTTAAAATCAATGGTCACGTGGCCATTTTGAAAATCTCTCAGCCGAAAATCAAGATAGCGCCCGCCGCCGTAGGTTTCTTTGCCCGAGGTTCCATCCCGAAAAGGAATAAACACATAATCTCTGTAAAGGGGCATTTTCATGAGGGCGGGGCTGCGATACACCGACAGCTGATATGTTTTGTTATTTACCTTAAAACGCACAATCCCGAATTTCACATAAGCCGTTCTTTTGCCATCGCTCGTTGCCATCGTGAAGGGCTCGGCATCGGGCGTAAGTTCAAAATGGGCTTGGATTTTCAACTTAGGATTGGCGTCATAAAACCGCAAAAAGGATAAGTCGTCCTGTTTGAGCGGAGAGCCTGCACTCTTTAAGAAATCCTGACGGTAGTTTTCGCGGTGTTTTTCTAGGCTATCGGCATACGTACTGACCTGCTGAGCCATGGCACCGTAACTGATTAAGACCCAAAACACCAACCACTGCGCCATTGTTTTCATAAGGATTTTTGGTTTTCTTCTGTAGGTGGGTTTGTATCTCAAAACACAAACCCACACGCTCTCAAATCAATACCGCCAACTCTTCAAATCAGCACCCGCAGGAGCACCAGCTTCAATGCGTTTGAGGATTTTGGGGATATACATAGTATTGTACCGCAGGCGCGTGACGTGGTTGGGCAGATTAGGGTCGCCATTCCAGCAATGCTCGAAGCGGTCGCCGTATTTTACTTCACCGTCGTAGTGCGGATTTTTGGTGGTTTTTAAATAATCCTCCATCAAATAAACCGCATTATTGAGATAATAGTTGTCCATATCGCCGCAATAAATGTGGATTTTCCCCTGCAATTTCTTCCCCACCGTAGCCCACTGACGTTTCAGAATGTGCATCAAATCGTAGTTTTCTGACCAATATTTCGCCACCGAATGGTCAATTTTACCCGTAGCTTTGTCCCAAATCGGTTTGGGATACCCATTTTCACCCACCGGTGAGTAAGTAGCCTGCCAAATATCCCATTGGTCGCCCGAGCGGGAATTGTCGCCGATGGCCAGTTCGCGTTGGTTTATTTCTTCAATAGTACATTTGACCTGACCGAGGTAATTACGCATACCAGGACGAGGAGTTTTCTTGAAATCACCTGGCAAAAAATAGGCGTTTTCGTCTTTGTAAATATCGACAACCGTGTAGGCCTCAAACGTAATCGGGTCTGGGCAGGCGGCAAAACAGCCGTTGTATTCATCGGGATAAAATACCTGCGCCGCCAACGCTTCCCAGCCGCCAGTACTTCCGCCATACAAGAACCGCGCCCACCCTTGGCCTATTCCGCGAAAACGTTTTTCAATTTCGGGAATCAACTCGTACGTAATGGCGTCACCATAGGGGCCCATGTTGGCCGAATTGACCGCGTAAGAATCATCATAATACGGTGTAGCGTGTTGAATTTCAATGATAAGCATACGCGGAAAATCTTTACTCGTCCACTGCTTGTAAAAATTATAAGCTTCCTGCCACACAAATTTTTTATAGCCATAGACCCCAAAACGCGCTACGTAATCGGTGGTGTCCATGTCGGCAGGTGGCGGGGTTTCTTTGAAACCATCAAAATCAGCGGGAAAGTGGCCGTGATTGATGCATAGCGGGTATTTGGCTTCGGGATGCTCATCAAAGCCATGCGGCAAGAGCACGTGTGCTCCCAGATACATAGGCCGCCCCCAAAATTCCGTCAGCATTTTACTCTGAATTTTGATGTGTTTGATGTACTTGGTGTCTTTAGGCTCAACAATAGGCGGATTTTCCTGATCAAGTACGATTTTTACAACCTGCTTGGCTTTGGGGTCAAACTTGATTTTGAACGGTTTTGAATACAGGTTTCCAGGAGCAGTGCGGTAGTTTTGACCTTCACCACGGTCCATCGGTAGCTTAACGGTGTAGCCAGTTTTGAGTTTAAAGGTCTCGTATTTGTGCAAAAGTGCCTGCACCCAATATTCGCCAGCGGGAAAATCAGCGAGGGATTTGATAGGATAACCAAAAGCCGAAGCCCCCACTAACGTTGGTTTTCCAGCCTGCCAACCGTCCACATTTTGACCGAATAATTGCTGCGAATTGGCTTCGTCGCTTACTTGAAAGCGTGGCTCTGATTTGTTGTCTTTTGCCAAAAACAACATCAGGCGGCCATCAAATGCAGTGCCTTTTGACGTAGGGAAAGTAACAGAAAACTGGGTTTGGGCGGAGGCAAAGGTAGCCCAACAAACGCATACAAGTAGTAGAATACGAGGCATATTGATAAGTTGTAAGTTGATGATTACTCAATTTTACAACTTATTCGGCACTTTTTGAATGATTTAACCCATAAAATCTTTCTCTTACAACGAGCCTCGACGAATCAACCCAAAGGGGTTTTTAATTTGGGCGGTATTGCCCTCCAAAATCAACTCAGCCGCTGAGCGGCCCATTTGTTCGTGGTCGGTAGAAATCACCGTGATACCATCCGCGAGTACTTCTTTGAGCGGCGTATCATTGAAAGCCATAACCCCCACATCTTTACCCAATATAAGGCCTTGTTGCTTTGCTTTCTTAACCAACTCGGCCAAATCTGAATCTTCCAATACCGCATAAGCGCGGCCTTTTAGTTCGGTTTCAGAAGAGGCACTTTCGATGGTTCGGCCGTTTTTATGAAAATGGGCGCAAAAGTTCCGAAATCCACGCACAATTTCGGGCGGGTATTTGACATCTTTTGGGAACACTAAAACCAACTCAGTATACTTGTCCAACAAATCCTGACCCGACTCTAAGGCTCCGTACAAATCGTTGGTAAAGTCCTGATAAATGCTCGAATGTGCTTCCGTCAGCTCGGGAATCTCTTTATCTAACAGCACCAATTCATTGGCAGGAATTTGGCGTAAAGTATCAACAATGGACGAAATATTGACGTCATTGTAAAAGTGAGGCATGACAACGTACGAATGATAATGCCCCACGCTGTCTTTAACAATATCCCTAAAAATACGAAGACTTCCGTGATGAATATGCAACGTAACGGTGGCCCGATCACCCAATGTAGCCACAAAAGACTCATAAATAGCCTTTTTGTAAGCACTGAGCTTGTTCATTACCAACAAAATCCGAATTTGCTTCGGCTTTTCGTTGAGTATATAATATCCCTTACCACGTACCGAATCAATAATGCCCAGGGCTTTGAGTTCTTTGTAGGCTTTTTCGACAGTATCACGGGCCAAGTAATATTCTTCACTCAATTCATTGATTGAAGGCAATTGTTGATGACGCTTTAGAGAACCTCTTTCAACCCCGTCGATAACAGATTTTACAATCTGCTTGTACTTAGGAGTTTTAGCGTCGTGATTCAAGTGAAGGGTAAATGACATACGCCGGTACTTTTTTCAAATTTAGTCTTTTTGTGGCTTCTTCAGCTTCTTTCGTTGTTGTTTTTTCTTGATTTCTTTCAGCGGATTTTTGTGCAACTCCACTTTCTGACCAAGTAATTCACGAATAACGACTGAGGCACAAACACTTCCGAAGGTAGCCGGGATGTACGAAATAGTACCGTAGGCCGAACGTTTAAAATTATTGCCGTCGGTCAGCATGAGCGATTCTTTCTGTACTTTCTCCGTCGAAAACACCACTTTGATTCCTGATTCAATACCGTATTTTTTTAATCGCTTGCGCACATAATGCGCCAACATACACTCGTAAGTGTCAAACAAATCGGCGACTTTGAGCTGCGTGGGGTCGTATTTTCCACCAGCCCCCATAGAGCTAATCAACGGATAATTATAATTCAATGAAGTGGACAGGAGGGTCAACTTGGGCGTAATGCTATCGATACAATCCATGACATAATCGTACGGCCCCGTTTCCATAATTTCGCGTACTTTTTCGGGGGTCAAAAACTCTTTCACCACCCGCAGTTTTAATTCTGGATTGATGGCCAAGAGGCGCTCGGCCATAAGGTCGGCTTTAGGCAACCCGTGTGTAGTAGCAAGCGCTGGCAATTGGCGGTTTCGATTGGACGGGTCTACCACATCGCCATCCACGATGGTCATGGCCCCCACCCCCGAACGGGCAATAAATTCGGCCGCAAAAGAGCCTACACCGCCTAGTCCAACCACCAACACATGGGCTCGTTGAAGTTGGGTCAATCCTTCATCTCCCACCAACAAATGCGTGCGTGAAAGCCATGACAAATCAGCCATTTTTTAACAGTAAAACTAATGGGTTAGTAAATAAAGAACCGGCATTTCCCAATAAAAAGGCTAATTATTCTCTACTGGTTGAACACCGTTGCAAAGTTAGTCCAAATTTGATTTTTTAACGCAGAAATCGGGATTTCTAACTGCACAGCCGCCGCTTCGTATATCTTTTCAATGGGCGTATTACGATCATCATTCTCTAAAAACAAACGTGATAAAGGAATGATTTTCAAGACCTTTACGGCATTTGATTCTGGTTTGAACAAGGCAGTCCCTAGCGAAAAGTAAAAACCATTCGCTAATAATTGCTGCATGATTTCGGGTTTATTATTAAAGCCGTGAACAATCAACGGAACCGAAGGTTTCACTTGTTTTTTCCATTGTAAAAGCTCGTTAAATGCCCGTACACAGTGAATGATAACGGGTTTTTGCAATCGTTCGGCCAATTTCAGCTGAGCCGTCAAAATCGCCAATTGGGTCGCCAAAGGGAGCGAAATTCCCCTATCAAGACCGCACTCACCAATGGCAAGCACGTTTTTATGGCCCGCCACCTGCTCAACCGCTGTGAGTTGGCTTTGCCAATCTTCAGAATGGGCATACCACGGGTGGATTCCCACCGAAAGCCAGTTGTTTTCGACCTCTCCAAACCGCCTAATGTCTTGTATGAGCAGATTGTAAATGCTTTTCTCCTGGGGCGTGGGTGGAAAATTGTGGGTGTGAAAATTGAGAAATTGTGTCAACTTTGCGAAAATTTCAGAATAACTTCAAAGTTATTAAACTTCGTCCAACATGAGTACCGTTACCTTTCAGTGCCTTCCTTTCGACAGCCTCAGTCTCCGCCAATTGTATGATGTGTTGGCGCTACGAATTGACGTTTTTATCGTTGAACAAAATTGTCCTTTCCACGACGCCGACAAAAAAGACTTTGTGGCGCATCATTGTTTAGGCTACGACGAAGACGGAGATTTGGTCGCCTATACGCGCTTGTTTGATGTCAATCTGTCGTTTGAAGGCTACACTTCCATCGGCCGCGTGGCCACTTCCAATAAAGTTCGCGGACAAGGTGTTGGCCAAAAACTAATGTCGTATTCCATCCAACAATGTGAAAAGCTCTACGGCCAAAAACCCATCAAAATCGGCGCCCAAAAGTACCTTTTGAAGTTTTACGAATCGTTTGGTTTTCAATCAACTGGTGAAGATTACCTCGAAGATGGCATTCCGCACACCATTATGATACGAGAGGCCTAATCTAAATTATCCGTTTTGATATCTTCAAAGCGCTCCACGTGCCCAAAAGCATAGCCCATTTTGTGCCGATTAAACTCTTTTTCGCTATTTGCAATCCAAATCGTGGCCACGCCGTTTCCGATAAAATTGGTGATAGCCCGGGCTTCAGACATAAATCGGTCTACTCCCAACAACAACGCCAAACCTTCTACTGGTATCACTTTGATGGCCGACAATGTGCTGGCCAACACAATAAAACCGCTGCCCGTTACTCCTGCGGCCCCTTTGGAAGTGACCATCAGAATGCCGATGATGGTCAAAATCTGCCCAAGGTCAAGGTGAACATTGAACACCTGCGCCAGAAAAATCACCGCCATGGAAAGGTAAATCGTAGTCCCGTCCAAATTGAACGAATAGCCCGCAGGAACG
>JAIXPV010000491.1 GCA_027486105.1 Runella sp.
CGACGCGGGATAGTTGACGTTGTAATTGCGAATGGCTTGGTCTACGAGCTGCGCTACCTGCTCGCTTCCTTTGACGCGGCTCCACGACATATCTATTCCGTCAAACAGGTCTTTCTCGGCGGGTACGCCGTCTTTGTGCATCATAAAATCAATGCGTGCGTTACGGTTAGCCCCCGAGCCAAACCCCTGACTTTTGTGGGAGCTGCGGCTTTCGGCGGCGATTTCAGCGTGTGATTTGCCGAGATAGGGGTTGTAGCCGCCAATGTCGACGGTGATAAAACTGCCTTTGTCGGTGGGTTTTTGGTTAGAAAAACCTGGTGAGAAAGTGTTCCATACGATGCGCTTGGGTTGCCACGTTTGAACTTCTTTGAGTTGTTCTGGAAATTTGGTGGGGTCGCCTGCCATATTAAAGGCCAATTCGGCTAGGAAGGCCGACGAATTGTGGTGGCCGTGTCCCGCACGAGCATCTGGCGGAAAGCGCGTAATGAGTACATCAGGTTGGTTTTTACGGATGTGATACACCACGTCGGACAAAATGTTGTTTTCTCCCCAAAATTTGAGTGTTTCTTCGCGGGTTTTGGAGAAACCGAAATCGTAGGCTCTCGAAAAAAGTTGCTCGGCTCCGTCGATGCGTCGAGCCGCTAGCAACTCCTGAGTACGGATGATGCCGATGTATTCGCCCTGCTCAGGCCCAATGAGGTTTTGGCCGCCGTCGCCGCGCGTGAGGGCGAGATACTGGGTTTTTACGAGTCGCTCTTTGGATAAATACGTCAGGAGTAAGGTGTTTTCGTCGTCAGGGTGAGCGGCTATATGCATGGCGCTACCCAACACGTTTAATTTTTTAAGGTTAAGGAGGATTTCGCTGGAGGTTAATGGTTTTACCTGGGCGTGAAGGTTGAGGGTGCTAAGTAATAAAAGGAGAAAGAAAAAGGGGTAAAACGTAAATTTTCTCATAGTTCGGCAAATTTGCATGTGATTTGACAAAGCTACAAAAACCGTCGAAAATGAATACATTATTAGGTTTGCCTTTTCTCTTTTAGACTTGAAATTTCTTTTCAGTGGCCCCATCATCGTTTAGAAAAATACGGCTGTTTAAGAATCCCCAATTCTTCATAAATAGGCATAAAAACGAAGGGGGATGCAATTTCTCCCCCCTTTTTTTTACCTTTAATGCACACAAAAGAACCTCAACATGAATCAGGTAAAAAAACTAATCAGCGAAGTATTGGCGGCGCGCAATCGTTACCTTGACACTGTTAGGCAACTTACTGAGGCGCAGGCCCAATGGAAACCATCTTCGGAGGTTTGGAATGTGGTCGATAACACGGAGCATTTGTATTGGGCCGAACACGGCGGCATACTTGGGATGTGGAAAGTACTTCAAGCCGCCCATGAAGGCAAAAAAATCTGGAAGGGGGAAATGATTCATAAAGGGCTGTCGATCGAAGAAATTGTGGCAAAAACCTGGAAGCCAAAAGAAATTGCCCCTGAGATAGCGGCTCCCCGGTTGGGTGGCCCGATTGGTTTTTGGGCAGCGTCGTTGGAAAGCCTGCAAGTGGAACTAAACGCTTTGGGGCATGAACTGCACGACGATGAATTGGAATCCCTGATTCATCCGCACCCTATATCCGGCCCCATTGATATTCGTCAACGCTTTGAATTCTTGCGGTTTCACATTGACCGGCACCTCAATCAGGTGGAAGAACTCAAAAGCAATATGCCCGCCTGAATGATTGATAAATCACTGATTTAACAGCAATTTACTGATTTAACAGCAATTTAAAGTTTATTTATTTATCGCACCGTTTATGGAATTTGTGCCTCATTTACTTTTAGTTGAAGACGAAACCAAAGTAGCCGCGTTTATAAAAAAGGGCTTGGAAAGACAGGGATTTACGGTCGAAATTGCCGAAGATGGGAGAGAAGGTCAGCGTTTTTTTGACGAACGAACGTTTGACCTTATCATTCTGGACGTGAATTTACCGTTTATGGATGGGGTCGAGTTGGCCGCCTACATCCGTGCCAAAAATACCCAAATCCCCATTTTGATGCTTACCGCGCTGGATACTACCGCCGACAAACTGGCTGGTTTTGATGCGGGAGTGGACGATTATCTTGTCAAACCCTTTGATTTTATGGAGCTGGTGGCTCGATTGAAAGCACTGCTTAAACGAGCCATAAAAACCATTGAGCAAACCAACGTGCTACGAGTAGCAGATTTAGAGCTAGATTTGGACCAAAAACTAGCCCGACGGGGCGGACAAACCATTGACTTGACTGCCAAGGAGTTTGCCTTGCTAGAATACCTAATGCGGAACCGCGGAAGGGTAGTATCAAAAGTAGATATTGCCGAAAAAGTATGGGACATTGATTTTGATACAGGTACCAATTTTATTGAGGTCTATATCAATTATTTAAGAAAAAAAATTGACAAAGATACCGCTAACAAGCTCATTCATACGGTTGTGGGGATGGGCTATACGCTCAAAGAAAAATGACGATTCGTATCCGTTTGACGCTGCTTTTCACAGCGGTTGTTTCGATTTTATTACTGTTGTTTTGTATCGTTATTTATTTGCTCGCGGAGCGGCATCGAAAAACCCAATTCTACGAACAACTGAAGGCTGAGGCCAATACCAACGTAGAATTGCTTTTTGGAAAAGAAACGGTAAGTCCGGAGCTGTATAAGTTGCTCGATAAGAATCATTTAACGGTTCTTAACGAAGAGGAAATTATTATCTATAATTACCGGGATTCGCTGGTGTATGAAAGCGGTACCGATTACCTAAAAGTCGACAAGACAATCCTGAACCAAGTGCGACTCGAGAAGGAATTTCGTTGGGATGAAGGCAAAAGGGAGGTAATAGGTGTCTTGTTTGCAGATGAATATAACCGTTTTGTGGTTTTTGCCTCGGCAGTTGATAAATATGGCCACAGCGAAGTCAGCAACCTGCTTTTGGTGATGGGTGTTGGGTGGTTTATTTCTGGATTTATCGTCTTTTTGGTGGGGTGGTTTTATGCATACCGGGCTTTATTGCCGCTCAAAAAGCTAATCGGCCGGGTAGATGCCATCACTGCCTCACGGCTGGATTTACGGGTAGATGTGGGAAATACGCCCGATGAAATCGGGCAGCTGGCCGAACGTTTCAACCGTATGCTCGACCGCTTGGAAGAAGCGTTCCAGTTGCAGCGGGCGTTTGTTTCCAATGCGTCGCATGAGCTCCGAACGCCCCTTACGGCCATTACGGGCCAGATTGAGGTAGCGCTAATGGACGATAATCCACAGGAGTGGCATGATACACTCCGCTCGGTACTCGACGACGCTCGCCAGCTGAATCGGCTCTCAAACGGATTGTTGTCGCTGGCAAAGGTCAGTATGGAAGAGTCAGCCGTTAAGCTGTCAGAGGTGTACCTCGACGAAATTTTTTGGCAGGTTCGCAGTGAGTTGCTCAGAGCGTACCCATCATATACAGTCAAGGTAAATCTAGCAAATTTCTCCAAAGACTCTACGCATTTCAATGTGTTGGGCAACGAAGCTCTTCTTCAAATAGCCCTTACCAACTTATTGGAAAACGGAGCTAAATTCTCCCCAGACAACACCGTTGAGGTACGATTCAACAAGTTGCCGAGTGCTTTTGAAATTCATTTTTATAACAATGGCCCGGAGATTCCAAAGGAAGAATTACCGCTCATCTTTAAACCCTTTCGGCGTGGTTCAAACGCACGCCACATTGCTGGGCATGGGATTGGCCTTTCACTGACCGCCCGTATCATCAAATTACACCATGGGAGTCTCTCGGTAGAATCAGGGGCTGGCATCGGTACTACCTTTGTGATTACACTCCCTCAAAAATCCTAATGGTTTTCTAATATCCTTCTAATTTGCTTCCAAGGTAGCAGTATTAGTTTTGCCTACTTAAAATTGGGCAAAATCATGACTCGCTATAAACTAGATTATTTTTCCACCCCCAATCCCAAAGCCACGGTGCGTAAACGCAGCCGTCGATGGGCGGCTACGTTGGTAGGAAGTATTGTCTTTTTGGCTTTTGTAATGTTATTTTTTGGCGGTTTAGGTACAGCTTTTAGATATCGGGGGCAGCACCAAAGCCTCCAGCAACAGCACGATGCGCTTCGATTGCGTTATGACTCACTCTATGCGGCCAAACTGCAAACGGATAAGGAGCTCGCCACGATTCGCAAGCAATTGGAGTTGTTACAAAAGTCAAAACCGTAGTTTTCTAATGTACTTCTAATTTGGTTATAACATTGGTCTAATATTGAGGTAACAACTTTGTGCTGTCAAAATAAGACAATTAACAGCATCAAAACATACAGCGGAGACTGAGTTTTGATTCCCTTTTTCATTAACAGTTAAACCTATGACAACCATGAAACGCGTAATGAATGCCCTTGCCTTTTTAGCCATAATCCTTTTTTTTAGTAGTTGTACAGTTGTAC
>JAIXPV010000452.1 GCA_027486105.1 Runella sp.
GAAGGGGCAATCAAAGGTGCTTTCATGAAATAAAATAACCAGCTAAAAAGTAAGATGAATGAGAAAATCGCTGGCAAAGTTCGCCTTTTTTACGAACTATGGCTCATTTCCCAGCCTAAAATCGCTTTTTTGCGCGTAATTCCCCATCGGTACCCACCGATTCCGCCCACTTTTTGCAAGACCCGATGGCACGGAATCAGGAACCCGATGCGGTTGCTACCAATGGCTGTTCCTACCGCCCGACTTGCCTTGGGCTGTCCGATGTGCTGCGCTATTTCGTCGTAACTGACCAACTGCCCGAACGGAATCCGCAGCAATGCCTCCCATACCTTGATTTGAAAATTGGTGCCGCGCAGAAGCATCGTCAGAGGTACATCGTGGTTGGGTGTTTGGTAAAAGATTTGGTCGATATAGGGTTGGGTCATCGATGGATTTTCAACCCAGTCGGCATTGGCCCAATCTTGACGTATTTTATCCGTTATGGCCTCGGCGGCGTCCTCACTCAAAAATTGTAAATCGGTGATTCCGCGGGCGGTAACCGCAATCAAACAGGCTCCGAAAGGGGTTTCGTGAATGCCATAATGAATCGTCAATCCTGCGCCTTTGGATTTGTATTCGGTGGGCGTCATGGCTTCGTAGGTGACAAACAAATCGTGTAGGCGGCTGGTACTTGAGAGGCCCGTTTCGTAGGTGGCGTGGAGTAGATTGTCAGCGTTGGAAAGACATTCCTTGGCAAATTCTTTGGTCAAAAAACGCATAAAACGCTGGGGACTGGTGCCCGCCCAACGGCTGAAAAGACGGCTGAAATGAAATTCAGACAAGGCAACGTGGTCGGCAATTTGGCTGAGTGAAGGTTGGTTTTTGAAGTTTTGTTCAATAAACACAATTGCTTTTTCGACACGCTGATAGTCAAGTACCTGTTGTTCGTTGATTGTTTCCATGTTTTTTACATTTATGTCAACAAAGGTACTTGACCCCAACGGGTAGTTCAATCTGATTCTTGCGGAATCTTCCTGAAAATAATCTTCTTTAATTAGCGATTGACAAATTTGGAAGAATCGGTCAATTCGTACCGCACAAAGGGAGCTGTTGTATCCGCTGCGTATTGTTCCGACGAAGCAGACCTGGCTCTCGTATTGGGCGTCTGACGTTTATAATTGGCGGAAGAATTGCCGTTGCTGTTTGCCCGGGTAGGCTTCACCACAAAAGTGATGCCGCCTATTTTCTTTTTGGCCACCTGAATTTGTTTTTGCTCTTTGTAAGATAGGTGGGGTGAAAAAATAAACGGCTCGGCCTGTTGTTGAACCGAAAACTTTATTTTATCCGTTTTGGGGAGCGGTTTGGCATAATTATTACGGTTTTCTTTGGTGGTTTGGGCGCACAAAGTAGACGATAGGAGGAGCAATGCCACGGCCCATCCACCCCAGCGAAAGGAGACAAGGTACTTCATGATGTTTTTTATCGATTAATGGAATACAAATACTATTGGAATACTGCTACTAAGGTAAAAAAACTAAGTATATCTAACTATATTTTTTTAGAAAATCTTGCATTGCTGCCATTTTTTTGACCATTCTCATGATGGAATCAGAATCATTATAGCGTTGAATATCGGGCATCTTAACCCAAGCCAAATCCTTCGATTCGTTGTTGATAAGGAGTGGTTTCTGGCTGTCGGATTGGAATAAAAACCGAATGTCGTAATGGTAATGGGCGGGGTCTTTGGCGTTGGCAGGAATGAGGTGCACGTCTACGTCAAATATCTGAGTGCTTAATATTCTGATTTCTTCCAGTCCAGTTTCTTCTTGTGCTTCTTTTAATGCGACCTTTAGAATATCCGATTCGCCGTCGGCGTGCCCTCCGGGTTGAAACCATTTGTCGAGTTTACGGTGGTGCATTAACAGGGCCGAGGTTTGGGTTTCGTCTACTATCCAGGCCGAGCCCGTAACGTGCCCTATTTGCAGCCATCTTTCAAAACAATCGGGGTTTTGTTCCACAAATTGTAGGGTATCGAGCCACATTTTTTGTTCTTTATCGTCAAAAGGAGTGTGGTGGCGGAGCAGCGTCAGAAGGGCAGTACGTTTCATATTGTTTGGGTAATGAATGAATCTTAATAATAGATAGGGTTGAGGGGGTATTGTTACTTTTCTATATCTTCGCGGTCTAAAGTCTACTAATTTATTAACAAAACTGCTAAAAATCATGATGAAATCACTCACACTAACGGCCCTAATTTTTGGAACCGTAGGTGCATTTGCCCAAATTCGTACCCCTCAACCCAGCTCGGCGGCTACCGTGATGCAGACCGTTGGAGTTACTGATATTACCGTAAAATACTCACGCCCAAGCATGAAAGGACGCGAAATTTTTGGTAAATTGATTCCTTACGGTCAGTTTTGGCGGACGGGTGCCAACCAAGCCACCGCCATTGAATTTTCGACGGATGTGATGTTGGAAGGCCAAAATGTTCCTGCTGGTAAGTATTTTCTGTACAGCATTCCCAACGCCGATGCATGGACGGTCATCATCAACAAATCAGCAGCTACGGCTCCTGAGCAATACAAGCAAGCCGACGATGTGGTACGCGTAAGCGTAAAGCCCACCCAGGCACCTATGACCGAAACATTCATGATAAGTTTTTCGGATATTACGGACTCAACCGCCGCCCTTGATCTTACGTGGGCCAACGTAAAAGTAAGCCCTAAGCTTTCGGTAAGTACGACTAA
>JAIXPV010000702.1 GCA_027486105.1 Runella sp.
AAAGATGCTAACTTAGTCCTTCATGCAATAACCCTAGTAAAAAACCCAGCAAATATGAGCCATAAAACAAAAATGACAAAGTTTTTTCAGCGTAACCCTTGGAATCTTCAGGCAATTTTACCCATATTTGCAATGGAATTAAATCGCTAGACAATAAAGAGAATTGCTCAATTAATGCTGTTTGAACTTTTTTAGAAAGCTTGGCAAGCTTTCCCTTATTTATCTAGGAGATAAACATTTGATTGGGTTGCTTTTGTAAGAGTTAGTATATTTATTATATATATTAAATAAATTAATTCTTAGAATTGTGTCGTTTAGTTGTTAAAGATTTTCAGTTAGATGTCAATTTGGCGGTCAATGCGGCATATGACTACGTCAAGTCCTGAAAATGCGGAGATACCGTCGGACAAATTTGACCGACGGTACTTTTAAACTTAAAACTTGTTCTGTTTAACAACCTCAAAACGCCAGATTTCTTTATAATTCTGTTCAAGATATACACACAAACACCTTTATCATGTCTGTTTTCGAATTGAAATTTACCTACTCCATAATATTATAGCTAAATTGAGTAAGTTATTTGAAGGTATCGCTGCCACCAAAACAGCCAACGAACATTTATTTTTTTCTTTTTTTTCAAAACACTAAGAAAAAAGCCACTTGCTTGTCTTTAGTTAAGAAGTGCTTCGTGAAAAAACCTTTTCTCGTTTTTCCAATCACTCAGATTCATTTTACATCTAATCAAAAAACAGTCTTATGAAATTTGAAACGCTCCAACTGCACGCAGGGCAAGTCCCCGATCCAGTCACTAATTCACGTGCCGTCCCCATTTACCAAACGACTTCCTATGTCTTCAACAATGCCGAACACGGGGCTAACCTATTCGCACTCAAAGAGTTCGGAAACATCTATACCCGCATCATGAACCCCACGAACGATGTTTTCGAAAAACGCATAGCGGCGCTCGAAGGTGGGGTTGCGGCATTGGCGACAGCATCAGGACATTCGGCACAATTTTTAGCCATCAACAATATCACAACCGTTGGCGACAATTTTGTTACTACTTCTTTTCTCTACGGTGGTACTTACAATCAATTCAAAAATTCATTCAAAAACATCGGCGTTGAAGCCCGTTTTGTGTCGGGCGATAAAGTTGAAGATTTTGAGAAATTGATTGACGAAAAAACCAAATTCCTCTATTTAGAAACCATTGGAAATCCAGGCTTCAATGTCCCTGATTTTGAAGCATTTGCCAAACTCGCGCAGAAATACGACTTGCCTATCATCGTTGACAATACCTTTGGAGCGGGAGGTGCTATTGCACAGCCCATCAAGCACGGCGCACACATCGTGGTAGAATCGGCAACGAAGTGGATTGGCGGCCACGGTACCACCATGGGCGGAGTGATTGTCGATGCGGGCACTTTTAACTGGGGCAATGGTAAATACCCACAATTTACCGCTCCTTCGCCAAGTTATCACGGACTAGTGCTCAATGATGTATTTGGCATAGGTGGTCCTTTCGGAAACATTCAGTTTATCATCCGTGCCCGCGTAGAAGGCTTACGCGATTGGGGCCCTTCTCAATCACCCTTCAATTCCTTCTTGTTGTTACAAGGTTTAGAAACACTTACATTGCGGGTAGAGCGCATCGGCGAAAACGCCCTAAATCTGGCACAGTGGCTACAACAACACCCTGCCGTTGAAAGTGTTAATTACTTAGGCCTAGAAAGCAGCCCCTACCACGAATTAGCGAAAAAATACCTTACGCGGGGCTTTGGTGGCGTGCTTTCTTTTAAAATAAAAGGCGATAAAGCACAGGCCGAGAAGTTTGTGAATAGCCTGGAGTTAATCAGTCATCTGGCCAATGTAGGCGATTCAAAAACGCTTATCATTCACCCAGCGTCTACGACCCACTCTCAACTTTCGGAAGCAGAGCAAATAACTGCCGGGGTTGACCCCAACCAACTGCGTATTTCGGTCGGAATTGAGCATATCGACGATATTAAAGCAGATATTGAGCAAGCATTGAGCAAGTTATAGGCGCCTATTTTTTTTATTATAGGTGGGTTAATTTAAAAAGCCTCAAATCAGGGATTTGAGGCTTTTTGCTTTTTAATCAACATTAAAACATTACCAAAATCACTTATCCCTTTCAGCACCATTTAGCGGAAAAATAGGGCAATTTTATATCCATAAACGTTCGTTACACAATAAGTATAATAATTTTAACTCATTATTTTTTATATTATTTTATTTGGAAACCCTTTTAAAAGACATATATTTTGGCAAAAACAATATTGTTTACGACCGAGCTATTGTAAAACACAACTTTTATGAAATCATTTTACTTCTTGTTTTTCTATTTAATTTTAAATTGTACGCTTCCTTTATCAGCGCAGAACCTACCTCAAACGTTTAAATTAGACGTACTTTCATTGCAAAGAGCCTTAGAAAAAGCTCCTAAAACCATTGTACAAAATCTTCAAAACACGGCCGATAACACACGCCCACCGACAGTAAAATTACCCAACCGTAAGGGAGCGATGGTTTCCTACCGAGTAATAGAATATGAAGTTTTATCTCCAGAGCTTTCAACTCAGTTTCCTGCCATTAAAACATACCATGGAGTCAATCTGGATAACCCCAAAGAAATTATTCGTTTTGATATCTCACCGAGAGGATTTCATGGCATCATTGTGTCGCCCGAGGGATACAAATTCATTGAACCCATCAATATCAAAGAGGGGACCTACAAAATCCTTACTCCTAGTGAAGTAGAAGGAGAACAGGGCTGCTCGGTCGGAGCAAATGCTTTCGGTACCATTCCACGAAATGGTCGATTGCTTCAAAGCCAAAACTACAGCAACGGCGATACGTTGCGCACGTACCGTATGGCCGTTGTCGCCTCTGGCGAGTTTACCACGCGCAACAGCATCAATACGGTATCCAGAATCACCACGATTATCAACCTGACAAATGCCATTTGGGAAAACGAGGTATCGGTGCATTTTACGTTGGTTTCACCAGTATCCATTGGCAATGTCAGTACAAACACTGCTTCTACCTCTCGCGCTCAGTCTATTTTTGACTCTCTCAATACCACCTCAACGCTACCTTATGCTACTTACGACATTGGCCATTTGCTTCATTATACAGGCGCCAATCCGCCCGCTCCAGGAAATACTGCGGGGGCCAACGGTGTGGCTGGCCCTACGCCCTGTATGAATACATCGAAGTCAAGGGCATGGACACAATACACAGAAACCGCTGGGTTTTCAGCGTCTGATGCCATGATTGTATTGGTTTTTGCGCACGAAGTGGCGCACCAATACAATGCCCCGCACACCTTCAATGCCAACACGGGATCATGCGCTGGCGCAAACCGAATGGCGTCCGGAGCATATGAACCCGCCAGTGGCTCTACCCTGATGTCCTATCAGGGGTCTTGTGCCCCCCAAAACCTGACGGGGTCTCGTCAAACGTATTTTCATACCAATACTATTGAAACCGTCCTTAATTCTTTTAGCAGTACACAAGGGTCATGCCCCGCCAAATCAGCTACTGGCAATACTCCGCCCGTGGCCAATGCGGGAGCTGACTACACCATTCCCAAAGGTACGCCCTTTGTATTAACTGGCTCCGGTACGGATGCCAACGGCGACGCTCTTACCTACCAATGGGAGCAATATGACCTCGCCGTATCTGGAGACGCAGGGCTGATTGGAAGTGCGGCCGCCAGCAGTACTACGGCCCCTTTGTTTAGAAGCAGTATTTCTACCAATCCAGTCCGAACCTTACCCGCACTCCCTTTTATTCTTAATAATGCCAACGATGCCCCTGACCTCGAAGGCGAGGAACTTCCGCAGGTGGCCCGAACGCTTACTTTTAGACTCACTGCTAAAGACAATTATGCAGGTGGTGGTGGAGTGCATTTTGATGCAACATCTATCACGGTAGCAAACTCAGGGCCATTTACCATCACCTCACAAAATACCGCCACCACTTTAAACGCCAACGGAAGCAATACATTTACGCTAACGTGGGATGTCAACGGAACCGATGG